>NZ_CDWRCK010000053.1:8093-20283 GCF_977927595.1 Frankia sp. CcWB3 | reverse complement strand
CGCCGACACCACGGTGCGACTCTGGGACGTCACCGAGCCGACCGACCCCCGCCAGCTCGGCCAGCCGCTCACCGGCCACACCGGCGCCGTGACCTCACTGGCCTTCACCGGCCGCGTCCTCGCCACCGGCAGCGCCGACACCACGGTGCGACTCTGGGACGTCACCGAGCCGACCGACCCCCGCCAGCTCGGCCAGCCGCTCACCGGCCACACCGGCGCCGTGACCTCACTGGCCTTCACCGGCCGCGTCCTCGCCACCGGCAGCGCCGACACCACGGTGCGGCTCTGGCAGGTTTCCTGAGGCCCGGCCGGCGACCGGAGGAGGCGGCCTCGGTGGTCGTCCTCCCGGCCATCATCGGGGGCTACGGCGCCGAGGCGGTGTCCAAGGCGGTGTCCGAGGCGGCGGAGGCTGCCGCGGCATCGGGTGGGGCGCCCGGCTGGGTGGATCGATCCCGGCCGGGCCCAGCCCCCGCCGCGCGGCGATCAGGCCGCGCAGGTAGACCACCGCCGCGATAATCACGGTGATGTCGTCGATCAGTCCGATCGGCCCCAGCGGAATCTCCGGGACGGCGTCCACCGGGGAGATGACGTAGGCGAGGCCCGCCAGGGTCGCCACGAGGCCCCGCAGCGGCAGCCGGTACTTCCGGACGACAACCAGCGCGGCCACGGCCAGCGCCAGGATGATCACGACGAGGACCCCGAGGGCGATGAGCAGCCCGGTTCCGACGTTGTCACTCATCGCTGCCCACCACTCATCCCTGCCCACTGTCGTTCATCGCTGTCCGCTCCCGCAAGATCGGCCGGATCCGTCGGCTCATCGTGTCATCACTCGATGGATCGTCACCGATCCCTCGCGATGATCCTCGATCAGGATGCCCACCCGGCGCCATCTCGAACATCGGAACAGCATTTTCATCCGGCGGACGCGTCGGTGGCCGCGCCGGTAGGCTTCGCCCTGTGTCCCGGACGGATTCCCCGGTTTCGCCCGGGCGGCTGCTGGCCGTCAGTGACGTGCATGTCGCCTACCCCGAGAACCGGCGGATGGTGGAGGACATCGCACCCGGATCATCCGGCGACTGGCTGATCCTCGCCGGTGACGTCGCCGAGACGGTCGCCGATATCGAGACGACGTTCAAGCAGCTCAGCGGGCGTTTCGCGAAGGTTGTCTGGGTGCCGGGGAATCACGAGCTGTGGACTCCCAAGCAGGACCCGGTGCAGCTGCGCGGCGAACATCGCTACCGGCATCTCGTGGAGATCGCCCGCGGGCTGGGTGTCGTCACCCCGGAGGATCCCTATCCGGTCTGGGAGGGCACGGGCGGTCCCGTCGTCGTCGCGCCGTTGTTCGTGCTCTACGACTACACCTTTCGTCCCGCCGAAACGGCGACGAAGGAGGAGGCGCTGGCCCTGGCCCGGGAAAGCGGGATCGTGTGCACCGACGAATGGGTGCTGCACCCGGACCCGTATCCCACCATCGACGCCTGGTGCCAGGCCCGGGTCGCGCAGACCCGGGCGCGCCTCGGCGACATCGATCCGACAATGCCAACGGTGCTCGTCAACCACTGGCCACTCGTCCGTCAGCCCACCGCGGTACTGCGGTACCCCACATTCGCGCTGTGGTGCGGCACCACGAGCACGGCCGACTGGCACACGCGGTTCCGGGCCAGCGCGGTCGTCTACGGTCATCTGCACATTCCCCGCACCACCTGGTACGACGACGTCCGCTTCGAGGAGGTCTCGATGGGCTACCCCCGGGAACGCGCGGCGTGGGGCAAGCCATGGTCCGGGCTACGGCAGATCCTGCCCTTCCCCGCACCGCCGGCCCGCCGGGACTGAGCGCGATGCCGGGATCGAGTTCCACGCCGGGATCGAGATTGGCGCCGGGGGCAGGCTCGGCGCCGCCGAGGGCGCCGGCTTCGACGTCAGTAACGGGTACCGGGGTAACGGGTAGCGGAGTAAAGAGGGTGGATCCGCGCCTGCTTGCGAGCCTGCTGCCCGCGGCGGCCGTCGCCGTCGAGGCATTCGAGGACGATCCCTCGGCCGTGCTGTTCCCCGAGGAGGCCGCGCTGCTGAGCCGCGCGGTCGACAAGAGGCGCCGCGAGTTCACCACCGCCCGGGTATGCGCGCATCGCGCGCTGGAGGGGCTCGGGCTTCCGGCGGCGCCGATCCTGCCCGGTTCCCGCGGCGCACCCGGCTGGCCGGACGGAGTGGTGGGAAGCATCACCCACTGCGCCGGCTACCGGGCGGCCGCGGTGGCCCGGGCGGCGGAGGTCCACACCATCGGCATCGACGCCGAGCCGAACGAACCCACACCCGGCGGGGTGCTGAAGGAGATCACCGTTCCCGCCGAGGAGGGCTGGCTCGCGGCCCTCACCCGCACCCGCCCGGCCGTCTGCTGGGACCGGCTGCTGTTCAGCGCCAAGGAGTCCGTCTACAAGGCGTGGTACCCGCTGGCGGAACGTTGGCTTGGCTTCGGAGACGCCGCCCTCGTGATCCACCCGGGCACCGCACCTATGGGCCCGCCGGCGCCGGGCCCGGCCGCCCGGGGCACCTTCACCGCGAAACTCCTGGTGGCGGGGCCGCGGCTAGCCGGCGGTGAGCTGACCGGCTTCGACGGTCGTTGGCTCTCGGCCCGCGGCCTGCTGGTCACCGCGATCACCGTGCCGCACCTGGACGGCACCCCCGTGACGACGGCATCCCCCCAGACGCACCCTGCCTATCCAGAGGGATAAATCGGGCACGAAAGGCTCTGGAAAGACAAGGAACCGGATCCTGGTCAACCGCCGCCGCACGGACCCGCCGAACGCGACGCTAGGCAGACGCGACGCTAGGCAGAGTCGTCCACGTCCACGACAATCTCCCCGCCCAGCACGAAGCCTCCGGACAGACGCAGGTCGTCACCGCTCCAGAACCGCCCCGGGTCGTACCAGTTCGGATGGCGACCGGACGGCAGCAGGCCCATCGCCTCGTAGGTAACAGCCACGACCTCGGCGCAGTACGCGGTCTCCAGCGCGTACTCGCTCATCATCCGGCGGGGACGCGGAAGCCGGCCACGCAGCCAGCGTGTCGCCAGCCGGGCCGTGGACGGAAACGGCGTGCCGTCGAGCCGTGCGACGGTCCGCAGCACGGCATCCTCCTGCTCGGCGCGGACCGCGGGCTCAAGCTGACGCAGCCAGGCCCGCTGGCCGTAACGGCGCGCCCAGACCTCCACCGCCGCACGCAAGTCGTGCAACTGCACGCCGCGCTGATGCGTGCCCGCCCAGACGTCCGGCAACGATTTCCCCAGCTCGGCGTGCCACATCAGCGGCGGAAGATCGTCAACGACCACCGCCATGCCGACATGGTTCACCGGGCTGTTGGTCGTCGTCTGGATCGCCCGGTCCACCGCCGTGCGGCCGCGGAACAGCCACAGGTCGCCGGTCCGCGTCAGTTCCAGGGCATCGGCCAGGCTGATCCGCGAATCAGGCATGCCGGTAGCATGCCGCAGCCGACGCAAGGGCGCCCTAACCTGGACGGATGAATCGCGCTCGATGGGGAAAGCTGCTCGGCGTGGCCGGACTCGCCGGAGTGGCCGCCACCGGCGTGCTCGTCGCGCGCAGCCAGCGCCGGCGGGTCGCCTACTCCCCCGAGGAGGTCCGCGCCCGCCTGCACGCGCGGCTGGCCGCGTCCGACGCCCCGCAGGCCGACGAGAATGGTTCCACCCTTACCTGATCCTCGGCATCGGGCTCACGGTGCGTTCTCACTCCGGACCCGCCGGACCCGCGCAACCGGCCGCGCGGCGCCGCAAATCGCTGGACGGCACGACTGGGAATGATGAGATCGAGCCATGAGCACCCGTACCTTCCGCATCACCGTCCGCGGCGCCTTCGACGGGCTGACCGATGACCAGCGCACCGAACTGCTGGCCCACGCGGCGGAACACGACATCCTGCAGGCCGCGTTCACGCCGAAGGGCAGCCTTACCTACGACATCGCCACCAGGCCCTTCTTCACCTTCCGTTTCTTGGATTCCGGCGAGACCGAGGAGGACATGGTGGCCGCGACCGACCGTGCGCGGGCGACCGCCGCAGCCTGGCTGACCGAACGCGGCTACCGCTACAAGAACCTCCGGTCGCAGGCCGAGGATCTTTCCGAGGTCCCGTTGGGTGCCCGTGGACGGCGCGCCGCCCGACAGATCTGACCGGGTCTCTGGGCGCGGGCAGCCGCGGTCGTCGCCGAGCCGCGGATCGATGCGGAGATGGTCGATGGTGTCGTAACCGTGGGCGGAGGAGGTGAAGATCGGCCCGAGCGCGAAGCCGGACGCGCCGAGCCGGCGCACAGACTTACTGCGGTCTTCGGGTCTGGGAGGCTCCCTGAGGAACGTTCACCGCCCGTTCTGGAGGGCACGGACGGTGCGCCATCAGTGCAGCGGGACGGTGTTGAGCGCCCGGTGCAGGCTGCCGAACTGCTTGTGATGTTCATCGAACGGCACCGCGACGGTCTGGATCCCGAACCGGGACAGCACCGGTTCGGTTCAGGGCGCACTCGCCGTGGATACCAGGGCGGCCGGCTCCGGCCGGAGGACCGCTTCTGATTCCGGCCGGAGGACCGATTCCGGCGGCGCGAAGGCCGGCAGGAAGAACACCCCCGCGGCGAAGGCGGCGACCATGTCCGGTGCCAGCGGACAGACGGCGAGATTGATCGTTCGCAGGGCGTCGACCAGCGTCGTCTCCCGGCCGGCGACGCCGTCGCGTTCCACCACCGCCGGGGCGTGCAGCCGATCGGCGGCGACGAGGGCGATCCCCGGGCCGAGGCCGAGCCAGGAGTTCAGATGGGGCTGGCCGTCACGCCGCAGCTCGTCGCGAACCCGCACCACGTGACCGAAGCTGGCCAGCAGATGCGGACGCAACAGCCCCCAGACTGCCGGGCTGATCCGCCAACTGGTGCCGAGGACGGCCACATCGCCGCAGCTCACCAGATCCCCGCCTTCCAGGAACAGCGGCTCCGGGACGCGGACCTCGGCCGATCGGCCCCGCAACCCGCGCAGCACGGCCGCCATGACGACTGTCTCGCGGGCCCGGTCCCGGCGCCGCAACCGGCCGACCGCGACCGCTTCACCGAGATCGACATAATGATCACGGGGAAACATCAACCCGGCCAAGGGACGCAGGGCGTAGCTCTCGTCCGCCTAGTCGGGACCGATCACGCCGCGGGCGGCGCCGGGGTCGAGCAGCAGCCGCGGCTGGCGCAGCACCACCGGCACCAGCGCCGGCGCCGACCAGTCGTGGAGCGCCTCGCGGGCGGCGGCCATTCGCAGGTCGTCCTCGGCGCTGACCGCGCGGACGGCGAGCTCGATCAGGACCTCCCGGGGCAGCGCCGCGAGGATCTCGGACGGGGCACAGGGACGGGCCCCAAGGTCGGCGAGCGCCGCTCGCACCGCGGCGGACTCGGCCGCGGCCCGGACCGGGTCGTAGGACGGACGGGGTGCCAGGAACACCGACGTCTCGGCCGGCTGCACCACCGTCGGATTCTGGATGAGAACCGTCGGCCCGGTCATCCGGTGACCAGGTAGCGACCGCACCGGCCCGGCACCCCCAACACCGACACCCCCGCCGCGACGGCAGCACCCGCCACGGCGCACCCTCGGCCCCCATCAGCCAACGAGGAGAAAGGAACGGAAAAGCGGAACACAGCCGCGGGGAGAGCGTGGAAGCAACAGCCGCAGACAGATCGACGGCGATGTCCGTACTCGCCCGCCGGACGCCGACCCATATGCGAAGAATCATCTGTCCAATTTCTCGCTGGCGCGTTCCACCTCGGCATTATGCGACCGGGACGCGGAGCCCGGGATACCGCGGGTACGCGACGTGCCGATCGGGCAGGCGTTTACGTGTTCATAATCAGGGTGAGCGACGGCGGCAACGGAATTAGATCCGCATGACAGCCGCGCCGAACGGAGCCCCTGCTGCCGCCGCCGCCACGCGCACCAGCCCGGCGGCGCGTGCCGCCGTGGCCTCGGCGTCCATCGGGGTCGAGCCGACCGCCAACACCTCGCCGATGCGGTCGCCCGACGAGCGCAGCGGCGGGATGGACGTGCCAGGGGTGACCGCCAGCGATACCCGCCGCACCCCGGGCACCGCCCGCGCGACCTCGACGCCGTCGACCGCGTCGACCCGACCGGGCGGGGCACTCAGGAAGCGGATCGCCGCGGCGGCGCTCGCCACCGCGGCCGGCGCGGGCTGCCCCCCAGAGAGGATCTCCAGGTAGTCCGCGACCAGCGAGGTTCCGTAGGCCAGGTCGATGAGTTCGACCAGGCTGTCACCGGGGATCCGCCCGGCGCACTCGATGAGCACCGGGTCGTCCGGGCAGCGGGCGGTCAGCATCCATTCGGCGTGCAGGATGCCGTCCCGGAAGCCGATCGCCGCGATGAGACGCGTCAACGCGCGGCTCAGCACGGCGGTCCTGGCCACGGGTCCGGGGGCCGGCACGACGTGCCCGGTCTCGACCGGGTGCCGCCCGGGCAGCACCCGCTTCGCCGTCACGTTGACGAAGCTCGGCACGCCGTCGCGAACCAGCGCCTCCACGCTGAACTCCGCGCCGACCATCCGGCTCTCCACCAGGTAGCGCCAGTGCAACGGGCGGTTGGGAAGCGCGCCGTCGTCGAGGGCGGCAACCGTCGCCGACCAGATGGCCGCCAGGTCGAGCGGCCCGTCCTCCACCGCGTCGAGGATCTGCACGCCGAGGCTGCCGTGCCGGTTGGCGGGTTTGAGCACCACCGGGCTCTCCACCCCGAAGGCCGCGAGGTCACCCGGGCCGAAGACCTCCCTCCAGCGCGGGGTCGCGATGCCCGCCGCCGTCGCCGCCCGGCGCAGCTCGATCTTGTCTGACAGGCATCGGGCGGCCCCGACTCCCGCGCCCGGCAGGCCCAGTGCGGCCGCGGCCAAGGCCGCAGCGGGGACGCTGTACTCCAGGGCCGGGACGACGGCGGTAAAGGGTCCCCCGGTGGCCGCCGCGGCGAGCACGACGGGGAGGAAGTCCTCGCTCTGGTGGTAGGCCGCCGGGAGCAGGGCCGCCACGCAGGGCAGCTTCTCGACAGCCGGCCGCACCCGCCGCCGGTCGATCAGATCCGGGTCCTCGACGAGGGTGACACTGCCCGGCGGCAGCGCCGAACCCAGCTGGTTGAGCAACGCCTGCCCGAATCCGATCACCAGGACACGCACGGGACGGTCTCCTCTCTTGGCATCCTCCCCGCCCTCAAGGACGGGGCCTGCGCGCTACGTTTCCCGGTCACGTCGTCAGGCCTCGACCAGACCGCGGCCGCGGAACCCGGCGGCCGGATGCCTCCACACGATCCTTGACGTCGAAGGGAAGGACATCGAGGGGAAGAACGGACGCCGCATCGGCCGGTGACTCCGCGGGCGCGCCCGGTACCACTGCGGAGCCCCGGAAGAATGCGACAGAAAAAGGCACCGTTGCTTCGACCACGACCGCTCTGAACAATAGTGGAAAAAATATCGTATGAATTTCTGAGATTTTCGACAGGTTCGCCCTGGATCACTCATCCGGGGTTCGATCCGATAGCCCGGTGAAATTCGGAGTGGAACATTCGCCGTCCACCATTGAGATCCGTCAGGAGACGTTCCATCAGCATCACTCGGACGATGCTAACAGCCGCACACGACGGACGAGGTGGCAACCACGGAGCACCGGAAATGGTTACCCCTACTTAACATAGCGATCATGCAGCGGAGGACGCCGTCGGGAGACCGGCCGACCAGGCTCGGGGCCGGCCGGCTCCCCGGATCAGGACGCGCGGGCTCCCGGCCCGCACGGACTCCGGAAGACCGGAACCAGCAGCGCGCCGCCACGAGTCGTCACGAGTCGTCACGAGTCGTCACGAGTCGTCACGAGTCGTCACGAGTCGTCACGAGTCGTCAGGCAACGAACTCGCCGACCAACCAGACGAGCACCATCGCGACGCCGGCGGCGAGCTCCACGACCACACCGACCCCGAAGGCGACAATCGCGGCCCAGGTCGTACGGCCCGCCGCTCGCGCATCCCCCAGCCGCGCCAGCTCGGCCAGGTAGATCCCGACCACTCCACCGATCAGGAGCCCGACGACCGGCACCACAAAGAAGCCGATGATCGCGCACACCGCGCCGATGGCCAGGCTGGGCCACGGCACCCCCCGACCGGCGGTAGCCCGAGCCGGCAGGACGTGCTTGGTGAGCACCCCGATCACGAACAGCGCGGTCATGAACGCCAGCACGATCCAGCGGCCGACTCCCCCACCGTCCGCGATCACCCACCACAGACCCGCGCCCCAGACCAGGACGAGGCCCGGTAGTACCGGGAGGACGACGCCAACCAGGCCGACGGCCATCACCAGAGCGACAACGAGCAGCCCGCCGGTACTTATGGCGCGACCTCCTTCACCGGCATCTCCCGATCTCCCGATCTCCCGCGACGGTAGCGTTGCTCCCCACCGCCGCGGCAGCACTGTTCTCCGCCATATTGTTCTCCGCCATGCGCCGACCCACCCCGGCGAAGGCGGCACGCAGTTCGGCAGGGGCGAGCACCACGACCCCGTCCGCCAAGGCACACAGTTGGCTGAGCGCCATCTGGAGCCCCTCCGTCGCGAACTCCACCTCCCGCCAGCCGTCGGCGTCAGGCGGGCCCGCCGCGGCGACGGCCTCCCGCGCGGCCAACGGATCGACGACCTGCCGCAGGCGGGTCAATGCAACCGGGGATAACCGCAGCCGACAGGTCCAACGCAGCAGGGTCCGGGCGAAGTCCTCGTTCGACGCGGCCCACCAGCGGACGAGGTCGAAGCCGGCGGGCCGCTCGAAGGGCTCTGGCCGGACCATCGCGTGCCTCAGCCGCGCGACGCGATAGCTGCGCACGTCGGCCCGATGACGGGCGACAAGGTACCATACCCCCGCCTTACACACGAGCCCGAGCGGGTCGAGCCGGCGGGCGACCTCGCGGTCCCGCCGGGCGTAGCGGACGTCGACCCGATGCCCGGACCAGACCGCCCCGGCGACGGTGGCCAGGTGCGGGACGGCCTCGTCGCGATGGAACCAGCCAGGCGCGTCGAGGTGGAATCGCTCCCGTACCCGCGCGGCGCGCTCGCGGGGTTCCGGCGGGAGCGTGGCGAGGAGCTTGGTCCGGGCGGCCGCGGCGGACGCCGCCATCCCGAGTCCGCCCAGCACCTCTCCCCCCGCCCCGGCGAGGACCAGGGCGGCCGCCTCGTCGCCGGTCAGGCCGTCCAGCCGGGTGCGCCACCCGTCCAGCAGCCACACCCCACCGGCCCGCCCGGTCTGCGTCCACAGCGGCACGCCGGCCGCCTGCAGGGCGGCGATGTCACGGTGCACGGTGCGCACGGACACCTCGAGCTCGGCGGCCAGTTCGGCGGCCGTCGCCCGCCGCACGGCCTGCAGATGCAGGAGCAACGCGGTAAGCCGACTCGATCGCACGTCTGGGAAGCCTAGCCGTGAACCAGGACAGCAGATGGCAGAGTTTCCGGGTCACGATGGCGCGGTGACGACATCCTGGCGCGACTTCGAGACCGCGCAACCCGCCCTCGCCGAGACCGCACGCACCCGGTTCGCGGCATTCCGCCATCACATCCTGGCCACCGTGCGTGCCGACGGCTCCCCGCGCACGAGCGGAATCGAGACGAACTTCCGGTTCGGGGAACTGTGGCTCGGGAGCATGCCGGATGCGCGCAAGTCCCGGGACCTGCGTCGCGACCCCCGGTTCGCCCTGGCCGCCAATCCCGGGCCGGGCCAGGACCTGGCCGGCGGCGACATCCGCGTCTCCGGGCGGGCCCGGTGAATCGACGATGAGGAGGTCCTGGCCTCCTTCGCCACCGAGATCGGCCCGCCGACGCCGTTCGACCTCTTCCGCGTCGAGCTCACCGAGGTGGTCCGCACGAGCGTCGACGAGCCGGCCGGGGAGATCGTGCTGGAAAGCTGGCAACCGGGCTATCAGGGGGTGCGGGTGCAGCGCCGTGGCAACGGGCCGGTGCGCGAAGACTGGGCCGAAGACGGGGCCAAAGAGTAGACCATTGCAAGCCGCGAGACGGCGTCAACATCGTTGACTATCATGATGCCATCAACGACGAGACCAACGATCCCACGGCGCCCCGGTCCGACGACGAGAGCCCAGGCTCCGAGGACACCCGGGAGGGTGACGCCGGCACGGACGATCCCGGCGCTGACGAGCCCGGCACGCACGATCCCGGCACGGATGACGACGAGCCGGGGGGCATTGGGACCGCCGGCGCGGAGACCGGTAGGCGGCGAGGTCGGCGGGTCGGTTCCCGGCGGACCCCGCGGGGCACGCTGTCCCGGGAGGTGCTGCTGGCGGCGGCGATGGAGGTCGTGGACACGCACGGCGCGGGCGCGTTCAGCATGCGGGCCCTCGGCGCGTTCCTCGACGTGGATCCCACGGCGATGTACCGACACTTCACGACGAAGAACGCGCTGCTCGACGCGCTGACGGACACGGTGATCCGCGGGATGGAGGAGCTGCCGGAGACCGACGACCCCCGCCGGGACATCCGGGAGAACTTCCGTCAGCTCCGGCGCTCCCTGCTGGCGCACCCGACCCTGGCGCCGCTGGTGCTGCGCCGCCCGCCCGGGGTGGGCGCCTACTGGGAGCGGGCTGATCACGCGGTCGCCCAGCTTCACCGCGCGGGCATGGATCCGGCCGACGCCGCCAACGTCTACCAGACGCTGCTCTTCTACACCCTCGGCCACACCCTCAGCGAGGCCCGCCAGCTCGCCCGGGCCGTGGAACGGGAGGGGGCCGGCGCCCGCGGCGGCCCGGTCGCGGCGGTACGCCCGCCGGCCGAACACCATCCGGACCTCTCCGAGGCGGCACCCCATCTACGGGAGGAGAACGAGGCCCAGTTCCTCGCGGGCCTCGACCTCATCCTGCGCGATCTCCCCCGGTAGCCGCGCCCACCCACGATGCCGGTTCCCGCCGTCACGCGGACACTCACCGGCGGGCGCTGACCGATGAGGGCTCACCGATGGGGGGCTGACCGGCGCGGGGCCCGGCTGTCATGCGCTGAGCTGGAGGCGTGGCCCGGCGAACGTCGCCATGATCTCATCAAAGGTTACCTCCGGCCGGTAGCCGGCACCCGGCGCTTTTTCACCTCGCCACCGGAGCGCGTCGAACTGCAAGGTCCACAGTTCGCTCTCCGTCGCCGGAAGCGCGACGACGACCGCATCGTCCTCGTCGTCCATCTGCCCGGTCAGCCAGGAGACCTGGTCCGACGGCAGCGCACAGACATACACCACCTCGCCCGCGGCGTTCGCCCGCACGGCGCGCAGTTGTTCCGCCTGGCTGTCCACGCCCAAGGCCGCGCCCAGACGCTCGGCGACCAGCTGCCGTTCCCAGGCGTCGGCATCCTGCGCGATCCGGACGATGACACCGCGCACCTCCAGCTCAAGGTGGATCCGCAGGTTGACGTCGGTGTCTCCGTCGAAGTACCAGGCGATCAGATCCGGCAACGCGGCACGAATCTCCTCGGCGGTCGTCTCGGCTGCCACCAGACCAGGACACTGCGGCGACCAGGCCGACCAGCAGGGGCCGTCCCGGCGAACCAGCACCGATACCGCCCTAGACACTATCGATCACCTCCAACGCCTCCTCGACCGTCAGCCCCACCTGCTTGACCAGTATCTGCCGGACGACCCCCGGCCCGACGGTGATCCGGTCATGAAAAGCGAGACGAAGTCGTGGACGTCCGTCCGCCTCCAGCCACCGGTGAGCTGAACCGTCCTGTTTTGTCACGCGATATCCCAATCGTCCAAGCACTCGCAGAAGCTGACGCGCCTTCAACGAGGGAAACTCCCCGGTCACGGAGAGCCGGCGGCCAGGAATGAAACCAGAAGAATCGCACGGATGGTCGTGCGGGCGAATGACTTCATCTCGATACTCCACGTCGTGGTCAAGGACGGGACGTCTCCATGGTAGCCGAGAAGAGAAGCAGGACAATAGGAGTCGAAATGAAATAACTTGCGCGTTTCGAACCCTCCACAGGCCTGTGACCTGCGATGATGCTCTCGATCACGTATTTGTTACTTCATTACGTCCCCCTACTGCGATGAGTCCACGGAACTTGATGTCAGGTAGGTAGGGTAGGGTAGAGTAGGGTAGATCCTTCGCCATTTTCCCGAGTCTATGGGGACGTAATGAAGT
>NZ_CDWRCK010000053.1:5369-7736 GCF_977927595.1 Frankia sp. CcWB3 | reverse complement strand
TTTCGACTCCTAGGACGAATGTCGCATTCATATCGCTACATCCGGCAAGCCGACCGGGTTCCTGAGTACAGCCGGCGCGGCGGGTGGCTCGGGATGCGGCGTAGCGGGCACCGGGCGCTTCTGGCCAGGTGCGTCGTTTCAGGTACATCGTTCCGGCGGTCCGTAGCCGCCATCACCCCGAACCGGGAAGATCATATAGAGTAATACTCGGATTTCCGCCCGGAATCGCCCACCTCGACTACACCACCGCACAGGGGCGGGCCTCTTCCGGAAGGCTTTCCCGGGGAGGATCCGTTATTCCGAAAATCCGAGGCACGAGAACCGGGCTGCCTAGAACCGAGCGTTCTGGAACCGGGCGTTCTGGAGCCGAGTGCACCGAGCGGCCCTGGCGTGCTCCCCCGCCCAGGTTACCTGCCCACGTCGCCTTGCTACGGTACAACCGTGCCCGCCGCCGCCCCGCTCGCCGTGCCGGCGCATCCCGGGCCTTCCCCAGGTTTCGCGTGGTGGGTCAGGACGGCATAACCCGCGCGAGTGCGGGAAAGGCCTGCGGACAGCGGTGACTTATCCGTGCGGAACGGCCCAGACGTGCGGAACGGCCCAGACGGGCCATCAGGACCGCAAGGGCCACGGGAGCCAGACCACGAGAACGACGAGGATCGGAACGGCGCATGAGGATGCTCGACGGGCGGTCGATGGCCGCCGAGATCGGCAGGTACGTGGTCGACGAGGCCGAGAGGCTGGCTGCGGCGGGAGTCACGCCGACCCTGGCGGTGGTCCTGCCGACCGCGGATCCGGCCGCGTATTCCTATGCCGAGATCGTCGAACGGACCGCGGGCAAGGTCGGCGTGCGCTGCGTGCTGCATGAGCCGAAGGGCGAGCCGGCGGCGATCCTCGACACGATCGACACCGTCGCCGCCGATCCGACCGTGCACGGGATCATCGTCCAGACGCCGCTGCCAGGCGGGCTGACCTCCCGCGAGGTCGGCGAGCACATTCCGACGGCCAAGGACGTCGACGGGATGAACCCGAGCAGTCTCGGCCGGCTCGCGCTGGGTCTGCCGAGCTTCGCGCCGGCCACCGCCGCCGCGGTGGTGGAGATCCTCACCCGGGCCCGCATCCCGATGTCCGGCGCCCGGGTATGCGTGATCGGCCGCGGCCCGGTGGTCGGCAAGCCGGTCTCGCTGCTGTTGCTCGCCGAGGACACGACCGTGACGATCTGCCACTCCCGCACCAAGGGACTGGTGAGCATCGCCCACGAGGCCGACATCATCGTGTCCGCCACCGGCCATCCCCGCCTCGTCGGCGCCGGCTTCGTCCGCCCGGGTGCGACCGTCATCGACGTCGGCACCGTCGTGACCGAGACCGGGCAGGTCGGTGACGTGGACGCCGCGGCCGTCTCGTCCGTGGCGGGCGCCCTCACCCCGGTGCCGGGCGGTGTGGGACCGGTCACCACGATGCTCCTGCTGCGCAACACGATCCGGGCGGCGCGCGCCGCCTGATCGGCGCGCACCCGCCACCTGGCCTCGGCGGGGCCCGCGGTGGCCTCAGACGGGGCCGCGGTGGCCTCAGACGGAGCTGTAGACCGACCCGGCGAGCCGTACCCGGTTACGACCATCGGCCTTGGCCCGGTAGAGCGCGGAGTCCGCCCGAGCGATGAGACCGGCGAGGTCACCGCGGGGGCCGTGATGTGTCGCGACTCCCACGGACACGGTCACCGACAGGGGAGGCCGGCCCTCCAGCCAGCAGTGGGTTCCGGCGACCTGGCGGCGGATCCGTTCCGCGACATCGGCCGCGTTCTCCAGCTCGACCTCGGTGAGCAGCACCACGAACTCCTCGCCCCCGAACCGTCCGACGAGGTCCCGGGGGCGGGTCGCCGCCCGCAGCGCGTCCGCCACCGCGATCAGGATGACGTCCCCGATGAGATGACCGAACCTGTCATTGACCCGCTTGAAGTGGTCGATGTCGACCAGGAGCACCGACAGCGGACGCCCCACCCGGCAGGCCCGGTTGATCTCGCGTTCCGCGACCTGGCGCCAGTACGCCGGGTTGGCCAGCCGGGTCTTCGCGTCGGACCGCGCGGCATGCAGGAGCTCGGCGTGCAACAGGCTGCGTTGCAGCAGCAGGACGGGGGGTGTGATCGCCAGCATGAGCAACGGGTTCGCCGCCCACAGCACCGCGACCACGATCGACGAGCAGATCTCGGCGGCCTGCGCGGGCACGAGGTCGCGGCA
Source organism: Frankia sp. CcWB3 (assembly GCF_977927595.1). NCBI lineage: Bacteria > Bacillati > Actinomycetota > Actinomycetes > Frankiales > Frankiaceae > Frankia > Frankia sp. CcWB3. The sequence continues at coordinate 5,505 of NZ_CDWRCK010000053.1, read as the reverse complement.
CGCATGCCGGAGCGGGATCCGGGCGGGGATGACAGATGACGGGACGACTCCGGTCCGGCCCGGCCAGCCCGGCCGGGTCGGGCCGGCCGCCGCGCCGGACCACGAACCGAGGCTCTCCCGACCGCCGGGCGTCGCC
>NZ_CDWRCK010000053.1:0-5076 GCF_977927595.1 Frankia sp. CcWB3 | reverse complement strand
GCCACGACCGGGTAGACCGCGACCGCGGTGAGGAAGGCCAGCACCGCGACGCCGGACCCGACGAGGTTGTCGACGGTGAACGGCCCTCGATCGGGGCTGAGCAGCAGATGGACACTGGAGGCACAGAAGCCCGCGATGCCCAACGCCGCGGCGTGGAACACGCGCAGGTGCGGCGGCTGTACTGGATCACGACGGCCGGCGAGCCAGCACAGCGGCAGGCTGATAACCGTCGGGTAGAACGGCGGCAGCAGGACCGCCGCCGCCACCGTCCAGGTGGACAGCAGGTCATGGCGTCGGGCCCTGGGAACGGTCAGATCCTCACCCAGCCGTCCGGACGCCACCACGGCCAGCGCCCCGAGAACAACGAAGGTGGCGAAGGCCGCGAGGTCGGCCCATCGCGGACGCAGACCCGCCGCCGCGAATCCGGCCACACTCAGCCAGCAGAAGACTACGATCAACCCCCGTCGCATCAACCCCCCGGGCGCGCGCCACAGCATCCAGCCGTGGCCGAGCAGGCGCAGCACGGCCAGGCGAGGTTCCGTGACGTGGGCGCCGGCCAGATGAGAGCCGGCCAGGCGTGGGCCGGCCAGATGAGGGCCCAATGGCGGAGGACCGATCATCCGGGGAGCGACGGGCTCGGCGCTCGCGGGTGGGGCGGACGCTTCGCCTCGTGCCGCCCCGCGATCGGTCCGGGCAGTCGCGCCCGCTCCCTGCGTGGTCACCCCGCGGGCTCGCCGCCAGCCACGCCGAAGGGTGCCCACCAGAACGGAACCCGCACCTCGCGCCAGTCGTATGCGTAACGGCATTGGTGGATGGCCTTCCTCGTTCTTGTCCACGGCCCTACCCGGCCGGAACCGCCCGGTGAATCCAACCTGGTCGCTGCTACTCACGGTAAATCCTCGAGAACGAAGAGTACGAAGGCACTTCGCCAATTCGCAACCGTCCGAATGCCGGTTCTTAGCCGTTCCCGGCGTCGCCGAGCCGTGTTTTCTCCCCGGCACGCGCGCGATAGTTGCCCAGGAAATGGCACCTGACCTGCGACGACGAATGCCGGGCCGAAGGAGGCGTCGCGACGGGCCGCCCAGCCGCGCCGGCTGCGGGACACCCTCGAGAGACCACATCCGACACGCCCGGGAAACGGCACGTCCGCCGCCCAGAGACCAGTGACGGCCGGAGAAGAGACCGCCGAGGGACCAGCTCGATGCCCGCCGTCCGCGCCTGACCCCTGGCGGCGACGGAGGGCACGACGCGCCGGTGACACGGACGAACCGGTGACGCGGCGATCAGGTGGTGCGGGCGACCGCCTCGACCATCGCGGCGGTCAGGGTGGCCACGTCGGCGGGGGAGATGATGAACGGTGGCATCGTATAGACCAACCGTCCGAACGGGCGGACCCAGACCCCGAGATCCACCAACAGCGGCTGGATCACGGCCAGGTCGACGGGCTCCCGCGTCTCGATCACCCCGATGGCGCCGAGTACCCGCACGTCGGCGACCCCGGGCAGGTCGGCGGCCGGGGCGAGCCCGGCGGCGAGCCCGGCGGAGATCTCGCACACCCGAGCCTGCCAGGGCGAGGAGAGGAGCAGATCGATGCTGGCGTTCGCGACCGTGCTCGCCAGTGGGTTGCCCATGAACGTGGGGCCGTGCATGAACGCGCCGGCCGGCGAGTCGCAGACGCCCGCCGCGACCTCGTCGGTGCACAGCGTCGCGGCCATGGACAGGTAGCCACCGGTCATCGCCTTGCCCACGCACATGATGTCGGGGCTGATGCCGGCATGGTTGCAGCCAAACAGCTCGCCCGAGCGGCCGAACCCGACCGCGATCTCGTCGGCGATCAGCAGCACCCCGTAGTGGTCGCACAGCTCGCGCAGCCGCGCCAGCCAGCCCGGCGCGTACCACCGCATGGCTCCGGTGCCCTGCACGACCGGCTCGCAGATGACCGCCGCGATCTCGCCGGCGTGCCCGGCCAGCAGCCCCTCGATCTCGGCGACGTGAGCGTCCTCACACGGCTCGTCGAAGGCGCAGGCCGGGGCGGAGGCGAACAGATGGCGGGGCAGCAGATGGCTGAACAGGTGATGCATGCCCGCGTCCGGATCACAGACCGCCATCGCGCCCGAGGTGTCGCCGTGATAGCCGCGCCGGATGGTGAGCAGGCGCGTCCGGCCCGGCCGGCCCCGCCCGGTCCAGTACTGCAGCGCCATCTTGATCGCGACCTCGACGGCGACGGAACCCGAATCGCACAGAAAGACCCGCCGCAACGGATCCGGCGTGATCGCCACGAGGGTCTCGGCGAGGGCCACCGCCGGCTCATGGGTCAGACCGCCGAACATCACATGGGACATCGTCTCGAGCTGCCCGCGCACCGCCTCGTCGAGCACGGGATGCCGGTAGCCGTGGATCGCCGCCCACCACGACGACATCCCGTCGATCAGTTCCCGACCGTCGGTCAACGTCAGCCGGGTCCCCGCGGCGGATGCGACCGGGAAGAGCGGCGTGGAGCCGGACACCGAAGCATACGGATGCCAGACCACCCGCCGATCGCGGGCGACGAGGTCGCCCACGTCCGCCACCGGGGCCTGGTGCCGGGGGGTGAGCGCGGGCGGCGGGACGGCGGTCGTCGAACGAGGGGTCACCTTCCCACTCTCGCCCACCCCGGTCGACGGCGGTGGCCTGGGTGACGCTGGCCTGGGCCGATCGTCGTGCGTCCCACACCACTGCGTCTCACCCCACGGCGTCACCCGCCCGAGCTCGTCACCCGCCCGTCCTGCCCTCGAACCCCAACCCGACAGGAGTCCAACTCGTGGCTACCCCCACTAAGTCCGCGGCGTCGAGGACGGCGAGCGCGTCGACGAGGACGAGGAAGTCACGTCGAAGGCGCCCTTTCGCGTTATGCCTGACCGGTGTCTGGCGGCCCGGCGTCTCTCGCGCGGGTACGGCTGGGTGCCAAGGTAGGAGTGCCAGGTAGGAGCAGCTACCCAGGCTCATCGGGCAGGATGTCAGCGTGGTCATCCCGATTCACGACATCAATCCCCTGCGCCGCCGCCCGGTCATGACCTGGCTGCTCATCGCGGCGAACGTGGTGATCTTCGTTTTCTTCGAACCGGTGGTCAGCTCGGTCGCCGGCATGGAGACGTCGGCGGCACAGAACATCTGCGAGCAGCAACGGTTCTTCCAGAAGTGGGGCGCGATCCCGTGGGAGCTGGTGCACAATGCGCAGCTCACCGCCGCGGACTCCGGCCGGATCGGGGTGGACGCGGCCGGCAACCCGGGATGCATCGTGGAATCACCGCTCAGCTTCGACAAGATTCCGGTGCTGTCAGTGCTGACCTCGATGTTCCTGCATGGAAGCTGGCTTCATCTGATCGGCAACATGCTGTTCCTCGGGGTCTTCGGCAACAACATTGAAGATCGCATGGGCAGGCTGCTCTACCCACTATTCTACCTGGTCTGCGGATACGCCGCCGGGTACGGCTTCGCCCTGTTGGAGGGTGGGTCGACGAACACCCTGATCGGCGCCTCCGGCGCGGTCGCCGGCGTGTTGGGCGCCTATCTGGTGCTCTTTCCACGGGCTCGCGTCATCGGCCTGGTCTCCGTCCTGTTCTTTCTGCCGTTCTGGCTGCCGGCCTGGATCGTCCTCGGTTTCTGGTTCGCGTTGCAGTACATCTACTTCACCGGATTCGGCGTCGTCGACAGCGGTACCGTGGCGTACGGAGCACATGTAGTCGGCTTCGCGGCCGGCGCGTTGCTCGTCATGCCGTTCATCAGCCGGCTGCGAGCCGCCGGCCCCGGGACGCCGCTCCGGGTACCCCAGCACGGCTGGATTCGCGGCACGGGGAACTCGTCGGCCCGCCACCGCCGCCCCTACTGAGCGATCCCGGTCTTCCGCGGCCTGACCGTCGAGCAGTCCCGAAGCCGCGAAGGTCCGCCCGGCGGTCAGGCAGTCCAGCGGTCCGGCGTCAGGCCGCCGGCGACCCGCCGGCGATGGAGTCGGGGGTGGTGGAGTCGGCAGCCTGGTCCGCCGCGTCGTCGTCGGAGCCGCCCGTGTCGGCCGCGGATGCCACGGCCGCGGCTTTCCCGGCGGGAACACGACGTCGCAACAGACCGCGCCGGGCTCGCGGACGGCCCGCGTCGGCCGACCTCCGGCCGGGCCGCTTCCGGCCACCCGTCACGACCGGCGCGTCCTCGGCCTCCGCCGCCGCTGCGGGCCCGACAGGCTGTTCCCCGGTTGTCGAGGCGACCTCCGCGGGCTGCGAGTCCACGGCCGGCTGCGAGTCCACGGCGGTCGAGAAGGGGGCCTCGTCCGAGATCGGACCAGTGGCCAACTCGAGCGGCGCCGACGCCTCGCCGCCGACCCTTCCGGTCTCGGCGGCTTCACCGGTCTCGACAGCCTCGGCGGTCTCGACAGCCTCACCGGCCTCGGCGGTCGCCTCGGGCAGGTCGGCCGGAGCGGTCTCCTCCGCGACCCGCACGTCGAGAGCGACCGTCCGCCAGCCCTCGAAGACCTCCTGAACGGCGAAGTCCGCGGCGAGCAGAGCGTCACGGTAGCGAACGAGCTGCTCGTACGACAGGGTCGGATCCGGCTGCGGTCCCGTCACGACGGGGACCTCGGAGGCCGTCGCAGCGGCGCCCGCGGCGGCGCCCGCGACAACGGCCGTGGTCACCCGACAGGTAACGCACCCGGCGGAGTCGGTCGTCTCCGTCAGCGTCCAGGAACGGCTGGCCGCCGCGGCGAGCCGCGGATCCGTAAGCGCCGCGCCGCCGGCCTGCTCCGTCAGAAGCGTCGCGATCCTCGCCGCGACCGTGGTGGTCGCCACGTCGCCCCTACCCCATCGCACGACCGCACGTCCTTTCCCTCGATCTCTGTCTGCCGCTATGCCGAAGACGCCCATGATCGGCCGACCCCGGAAAATGACGCCGGTGCCTGAGGGCGAGAACTGCATCTTGACGGACGGATCGGAGGCGCTACGCAGCGGGGTGCTTTTTGCCACATGGCGGACATACGATACAAACACCGGACGGCCTCGATGGCGGGTAAACATTCACCTGCTTTAGTGATCTTGCTGTAGGTGACGGTTC
>NZ_CDWRCK010000052.1:6966-20704 GCF_977927595.1 Frankia sp. CcWB3 | reverse complement strand
ACTCGGCCGGTCCGCGATCCGCGCTTACCACGCGGAGCACGGGATCGTGACGGAGGCGTGGAGCCCGCTGGGCGCCGGCACCGGGCTGCTCGACGAACCGGTGATCGCGCGGATCGCCGCCGCGCACGAGCGCACCCCCGCGCAGGTCGTCCTGCGCTGGCACATCGAGCTGGGCATCGTGGTGGTGCCGAAGTCGGCCAGCCCCAGGCGCCTGGCGGAGAACATCGACGTCTTCGACTTCACGCTCTCCGCCGAGGAGATCGCCGCGATCTCCGGACTGGACCGGGGCGCCGCGGGGGAGGTGGACGCCCTCGACTCCGACGTGTTCGGGCACTGAGTCCCTGGGAGCTCGGGGTCCAGGGACACTCGGGACAAAATAACGTTCTTATTTCCCATTTCCCTTATGAGGTCATGTCCCGGCGCCAGAAGAGGACGACAGCGACCAGCACCATCGCGGTGCAGTAGACCAGCCCGCGCAGCAGCGCGTCGGCGTAGGGCGTGGCGACGGCGGAGCCACCGGTGGTGATCGCCTCCATCAGCTGTACCGGCAGCCAGGCCCGGGCGGGACCGTAGATGCGCGTGACCAGCATCTCCACCGGCAGCGCGTAGGCGACCGCGACCGCGATCGCCGCGGCGGGCGCGCGGAAGACGATCGCGGCCAGGGCGCCGAGCGCGGCGTAGCCGAGCGATCCAGCGCACAGGTTGACGAAGCTCTTGCCCAGTTCGGCCAGCCCCGCCGCGCTGCTCCAGGCGGCCGTCGACACCCCCTTCAGCGGCGCGAGCGCGAAGGACAACGCGACCGAGACCACGGTCGCCACGGTGATGACGAGGACCACGAACGCCGCCAGAGCCAGCAGTTTGCCGGCGAGAAGCCGGAGCCGGTGCGGCTGGGCGACGAGCTGGTTGCGCAGGGTCCCGTGCGCATGGTCGCCGGCGAGCGACGCGGCGACGACGGACAGGGCCACCACGCCGAGCAGGATGCTGACCGCCTGCACCCCCTGCACGACGCCGTTCGCGGCGGACAGCCCGCTGGCCGTGACGGGGTCGCCATCGAAGTCGTTGTGCCCCACCGAGACGAAGGTCAGAACGGTGCCGAGCAGGGCCGAGGCGATGACCGCCCCCAGCGTCCCGAGCAGGAACCGGGTCCGCAACAGCGGCACCCATTCGGCGCGGAAAGCCGTGATCATGTGGCACCTGCACGGCTCTGGGCCGGGTCGAGCCCGGCTCCCACGGGGGGCACGCTGCCGTCCGGGGTGTTCTCGGAACGAATGAGGTCGCCGTCGATCTCGCCGGTGACGCGCAGGAAGGTCTCCTCCAGGTTCGGCCGATGGGTGCGCAGCGAGCGCAGGGTGATGCCGGCGCGCATCGCCAGTCGGTTGAGGTCCGCGGCCACCCCCTCGCGGGCATGGGCGGTCACCACCGGATGGCGTTCGCCGACTCCCGCGTCGCACGACGGCCCGGGGCAGAGGTCCATCTCGACCCGAAGGCCGGTCTCGCCGAGGAGCCCGGCCAGGCGGCGGGCGTCGTCGTCCCGCTCGGGCACCATGAGGATCCGGGGATCCTCGGCGGCGAGCAGGTCGGTGACGTGCCCCTGGAACAGCATCCGCCCGCCGTTGATCATCACCAGATGATCGCAGATCTGCTCGACCTCGGTCAGCAGATGGCTCGACATGAAGACCGTCATGCTGGTGCCGGCCAGCTGGCCCAGCAGCGCGCGGATCTCCCGGATGCCCGCCGGGTCGAGGCCGTTCGTCGGCTCGTCCAGGATGAGCAGGCTGGGATCGGGCAGCAGAGCGGCGGCGATGCCCAGGCGCTGCTTCATCCCGAGGGAGTAGGCGGTGAACCGGTCGTCGGCCCGCTCGGTCAGGCCCACCTGTGCGAGGGCTTCCCCGACCCGCCGCGCGCGATCGGCGCGGCGCCGCCCGCCGATCCCACGCAGCAGGGCGAGCTGGTCCAGATTGCGCCGGCCGGACAGCCCGGGATGGAACGTCGGGCCTTCGATCATCGCCCCGACCCGGCCCAGGTAGCGGGCCGGATGGGAGATCGGCGCGCCCAGCACGTACCCCTGGCCCGCCGTGGGGCGGATCAACCCCAGCAGCATGCGCAGCGTGCTGGACTTCCCGGCCCCGTTCGGGCCGACGAAACCGGACAGCGTCCCGCGCGGCACCTGGAGGTCGAGATGGTCCACCGCCACCCGATCGCCGTACCGCTTGCCGAGCCCGCGGGTCCAGATCGCCGCCTCGGCCGGGCCCTCGGGCGACCGCCCGGCCGGCCGCGGGGGCCGCGCCGCACCGTGGGGGCGACCAGCCACGTTCGATGCGTGCGTCGGTTCGGTGACCGAACCCGAAGTCATCGTCTGACAGCCTCCCAGATCATGCATTCAACTCCCGGAGATCGGTCGATCCGTCACCCTCCACCGTGACTCCGTCATCCACCGTGCTCTATGGGGAGTCGTGCCCGCGGAGGCCGTCGTGGTCGACCAAAGGCGCGGCCGCTGGCGGGACCGGCACCGGCACGGGGGCCGATCGAACTCCCGTGCCTCCCGGCGGTACGCGCTGGGCGCCGTCGGCGCCGGGCACCGCAGTGGCCGGACCAGTCCCCGGCTCGGGATCCCGGCTCGGATCCGCCGTGCTCAGCAGGCCTAACGAGTGGACCACGGGCACCGTTCCAGCTCCCGGCACTCCGGAGCGCTCGGTGCCGTGGGAATCCGGAGGTTTCCGCCTTGTCCGAAAGAGTGGCAACGTGCCGCTATGTTTACTCATTTCCAACACGTCATCAAACAAGCACTGTGAAAGTCTGGGGCTAGACTGGGGCTGGAGTAGGTTCGCGCCGCCGCCGAGGTTCGCGATCATTCGGCGCAGCACATTGAGTGCGGCGCTCATCGTTCCATCCGTGAGATGGGGTAGCTGTCGTACGAGCCTCCCCGGGGGACCCCGCACGTCACCCGACACAACCGGCGCCCGACGGCTGGACGACAATCTGCACATGGGCGAGACGGCTGGCCTTCGGCGCGGCATCCGGGTGCTGACGTTGCTCGCCAGCATCTCGATCATCGTGATGCTGGTGTTGGCCGTGGTCTCCGCCCTGCGGTCACGTCATGCCGCGACGGAGCGGAGCAGGCATCTGGACCCGGCGGCGACTACCACCGCGATTCTCCTGGCCGACTTCGTCGACCAGGAGAATGCTCTGCGTGGCTACATCATCACCCGGGACCGGGGTTTCCTTGTCCCCTACGATGAGTCCGCCAGCTCCATCCCGGTCCTGATGGCACAGCTGGACGCGTTGCTGGCCGACTTCCCCGTGCCGCGCGCGCAGCACGGGGAAGTCGGCCGGGCGTACCGGGACTGGCGTCGCGAGGTTGTCCAGCCGGAACTGGCCGCGATGACGAGGGGAGACACCGCCGCTGCCCGGAATATCGTGCGCACCAACGCGCGCCAGGACTTCGACCTGCTGCGCCGCGAGGTCGCGGAGCTCGCCGTGGCGATCGACCGCGAGCAGGTCGAGGCGTCCGGGCGGGTGGAGAGTGCCTCCGTGCTGCTGCTGAGCTCGCTGGCCAGTGCGATGTTCGTCATCCTCGGGTTCCTGCTGACCATTATGATCATCTCGCGCCGATGGCTACTCCGCCCGATCGGAGCGTTGCAGCGATCCGTCAACGCGGTGGCCGCCGGTCGCTACGACACCCGGATCCCCTCCGTCGGCCCCAAGGAGATCGTGGAGCTGGCCGCCGACGTCGAGACGATGCGCGCCCAGCTGGTGCGGCTCGTCCGCCAGAACGAGCGGTCGTGGGAGGCTCTGGCCCAGCAGGGACCCGCCGTGATCGCGCTGCGGGACGCGCTCACGCCCTCGTTCCTGCGGGCCCGCGGCCTGGTCCTGCACGGCCGGGTCGATCCGGCCGAGGGCGAACTGGCGGGGGACTGGTACGACGCCTTCGAGCTGCCCGACGGGCGGGTCGCCGTCGTGGTCGGTGACGTCTCCGGTCATGGAGCCGCGGCCGGGGTCTTCGCGTTGCGGCTCAAGCAACTGCTTGACGCGGCTCTGTCGACGGAGATCGATCCCGGTCGGGCCCTGGAGTGGACGGTGGACAACCTCGGTGAGATCGAGGAGATGTTCGCGACCGCGATCATCGCCGTCGTCGACCCGCGGACCGGGGACCTGTCCTACGTCAACGCCGGTCATCCCGACACGCTCCTGCTGCGCCGGGCGGTGCCCGGGAACATGGCCTCGGCGGGCGAGCCGCCCGTGGGCGAGCTGTCCGCGGGCGCGGGGTGGGTGGGTGCGGTGTCGGTGGGCGAGCTGCCCACAGGCAAGGTACCCGCGGACGCGGTGCTTCCCGGCGGGGCATCCTCACGCGAGGTACCCGCTCCGACCGCTCACCTGGTTGGCCCCCGCGATCCCGCTCGGCCGGGAGGCGGCCCCGGTGACGGGGTGGGCGGATCCGCCATGGCGGCTGCTGTTGGACCCGCGCATGCTGTCGGATCGGCCCGCGGGTCGGGGGATGGGGCGAACGGTGCCGGCCCCGAGCCCGGGCGGGTGCCGGGACCCGGTTCCATCGTCGGCTCCGGGCTGGGAACGGCGCAGGTCGTTCGGCTGCCTCCGACGGGCCCGTTGATGTCGAGCCTGCTCGCGGAGCCCGGGGCGTGGGGAATCCAGACGCTGCGGCTCGAACCGGGCGACGTGCTCTTCGCCTACACCGACGGACTGGTGGAGGCGCGTGACGAGGCCGGGCGGCAGTTCGGGCTGCACCGGCTGATCGCCGAGATCCTCCGTGATCCCACGCGCACGCCGGTGGCGCTGCTCGACGACGCTTTCGACGCGGTTCGCCGATACGCGCCCGGGCGGCAGGGCGACGACCGTACGGCGATCATTCTCGCCCGCACCGCCCAGTGTGGCTCCACGATCGCGCCCGGAGAGCCATAGCGGCGACATCGGCGTGGTTGCCGGCCATTTCGGGTAGAAGACGCTCATGAACGACGAGTCCGGCTTGGACCGGCCCACCCGCTCGACCCGGTCTCCGCGATCTCTGCGGTCCCGGCTCAGCCCACTGCGGTTGATCGCCGTCGTCGCTACCGTCGCCGCCATCGTGCTCGTCCTCGCCGGCATCGCCCTGGTGGCGGGATGGCGGCCGAGCCTGCCGAACCCGTTCGAGGAGAGGACGGTCGACCGCAGTTCCCCGGCGGTACTGCGCTCCCTGGAAGAGCTGAGCGACTATCACGCCGCCAGCGCCCACTTCGAGGTGGTGGTCGACCTCGAGAAGGACAGCAAGTGGATCCCTGATGCGCTGCGCGGCGAGCGCACCCTGTTCGTCGAGGTCGGCACCGTCGACTCGGTGATCAACTTTGGTGCGCTCGGCAAGGACGCGGTCACCGTCTCCCCGGACCGTCGTGCGGTCACCATCGAGCTGCCGAACCCGACGCTGTCCAGGCCCGAGCTGGATCTTGACCACAGCTACGTGGTGGCCCGCCAGCGCGGCGCGCTGAACCGCGTCGGCGGGTTGTTCGGTGGGGTCGGCAGCGACCAGGAGCTCTACCGGGCCGCGTCGGCGCGGATGACCGACGCGGCGAGGACGGATGGCCAGGTGCTCGACCTGGGCAGGAAGAACACCACCGCCATGCTGCGCGGTCTACTCGGCGCGCTGGGTTTCACCGACGTCAGGGTGACCTACGCAGCCGACCGCCGCTAGGCGAACGGAGTGCTCAGCCCGTCGCAGTCAGCCTGTCTCAGCCAGCCCGGCAACCACCCGGTCGATCTCGGCCCGGAAATGCTCCGAGATCTTGATGATGTGCGGTTCGCGGAGCAGGTAGAAATGCTCACACGGAACGAAATGGATGTCATGGCTCCCGGTGAGGAATGCCGACCATGCGTCCTCCGGGTCCGGATTCTCCGCCGATCGGTACACGAGGGCCCGGCCGGGCCACGGCCGCGGTCGGTAGAAACGTTCGAGGAGCCGCCCGTGGTTGAAGAAGACGTCGAACTGTTCGAGCCCGCCGAACTGTACGACCCCGGTGAGCGGAATCTGTACCATTTTCTTGAGGGTCGCATTACTGGTGAAGTTCGCCCGCTGTTCCGGTAGCAGCTTCTGGGTGAACCGCGCCAGCCGGCCGCGGTAACCGCGCGCGTGGTCCTCGGCTGCCTTCGACGGCGCGGTGGCGCCGGCCGCCCCGGTATCGCCCGCCTCGGTATCGCCCGCCCCGGCCGACTCGATCCGCAGCGAGGCCGGCAGGTAGGTGTCCATGATGGACAGGAAACCGACCTCCTCTCCCGCGGCGGCGAGCTGCTGGGCGATCTCCATGGCGATCAGGCCACCCAGCGAGTGCCCGGCGAGCAGGTAGGGACCCCGGGGAGCCAGGACGCGGATGATCTCCAGGTGGCGGCGGGCGGTCCGCGCGACGCTCCAGTCCGGGAAACCCCGCCGCTCCAGCCCGTGCGCCTGGAAGGCGTAGACCGGCTGGTCGTCACCAAGGCGGCGGGCCAGTGAGTGGAAACCGAGGGCGAGCGCGCCGGCCCCGGCGAAGCAGAACAGCGGCGGCCGCGAGCCGGTGGTGCGCAGGGGGACAACGGTGGGGTGCCGCGGACCCGACTGCTGCGCGAGTGACAGCGAGCGGGCGAACTCGCCCAGCGTCGGCGCGTCGACCAGCGCCGATGACGGCATGGTGATCCCGAGCTTCTCCGCGACCAGGGTGAGCAGCTCGTTCGCTGCCAGGGAGTCGCCGCCGAGCTCCATGAAGTCGTCCCCGATGCCGACCTCCTCGAGATCGAGGACCCGCGTCCAGATGTCGGCGACGACGATCTCCCACTGCGTTCTCGGCCGGGCGGAGACGGCCGGGGCCTCCGGCGGGGGCGGCAGCGCGCCCCGGTCCACCTTGCCGCGTTCGTTGCGGGGCAGTTCCGTCAGAGGGATGATCGTCGTCGGGACCATCCAGACCGGCAGCTTCTCGCGCAGCCTCCGCCGGATCCGGACCGGGGACAGGGTGTTGCCGTGTACCGCCGGCACGACATAGGCGACCAGCCGGTTCCGCGCCGAAGGATGCGCGACGGCGGTGACGACCGCCTCGGCGATCTCCGCGGAGCTCAGCAGCGCCGCCTCCACCTCGCTCGGTTCGACGAGGTAGCCGCGGATCTTCACCGCTGCGTCCCGGCGGCCGAGCAGGACCAGCGTGCCGTCGGGTTCGAACCGGCCGACGTCGCCGGTCCGGCAGGTGGTCCGGCCATCGGTGAGCGGGGTGAAGCGGGACGCCGTCATCTCCGTGTTCCCCCAGTACCCGGCCGACAGGTAGGCCGAGGTGACCTCCACGTCGCCCACCTCGCCGGGATCGGCGGGCGTGCCGTCCTCGCGGCGCAGTACCACCTCCTTGCCGGTCGCCGGCAGTCCGGCGGGTACCGTGCCCGCGGGCGGCTGGGTGCCCGGCGGGACCTCGAAGAAGCCGAGGGAGGCGATCTCGGAGGCACCGGACCAGTTCACGTAGGTACACGCCGGTGGCACGTGCGGCCGCAGCGCCGTGATGTCGCGTCCGTAGACGGCCTCCCCGCACGTGGTCACGATCCGTAGGTCGGCGAGGACCTGGTCCGGTTCGAGTGAGCCGACGAGGGAGCGCAGCAGGGACGGAGTGGTCTGCAGCGCGGTCAGGTGCTGCGAGGAGATCCAGTCGGCGAGGCCGCTCAGGCCCACCGCCCGGGGATCATAGGCATACATCCCGGCCCCGTTGAGCAGACCGAACACCACCACGGTGATGCCGGCGGCGAACGAGTACGGCAGCACGAGGGCCAGCCGGTCGCCCGGCGCGAAACCGAGGCGTTCGGCGCCGGCGTAGGCGTCGCACAGGAACGTGCCGTTGGTCCACACCACGCCCTTGGGCGCGCCGGTTGAACCGGAGGTGAACACGATGCAGGCCGGATCGTCGACCAGCGGCTGCGGCCACCAGACCGCGTCCGCGCCGTTCGCCGCGATCCACCGGGCACCGTCCGCGGCCGCCGTGGCGAGGTCCAGGACGAGGCGGGGGCCGCCCCCGGCCAGCGCGGCGAGCAGGGCGTCCGGATTCACGCTGGATTCGGCCGTGGCGTTCGAACCGTTGGTCCCCACCGGCTGCAGGCCCACCGTCGAGCGGGCCACGGAGCCGTCGCCCAGGTCGGTCAGCAGGGCCACGCAGCCGGCCTGCCGAACGATCTGTGCCATCCGTTCGGCGGGCACCACCGGATCCAGCGGGACGACCGGGCGCCCGGTTTTCAGCACGCACAGCACGCCCAGCAGGCCAGCCACGCTGTGCGGCAGCAGGGTCGCGACCGGACCGTCCTCGTTCGCGTCGAGGCGGCCGAGGACCGCCATCGCGATGTCATCGGTCCGGCGATCAGCCTCGGCGAAGGTCATGACGACGCCGGGAGAGACCAGCGCGGGCGTGTCGGGCAGGTGCGTGGCGACCTCCCGGAACCGGCTGACCACCGAGGCCGGCAGGTCGTCGAAGTGCAACGCCGGGAAGAACGCGCCACCTTCAGGCGTCGCGACCGCAAGGGACGCGCGCCGACCGCTTTCGTTCAAAGCCACTCCCTCGTCCTGTCCTCTCTCGGCGTCATCGGTTTACGACGGATGACGATGATCTTGTGTCCTGGCCGGTCCTCACCTCGTCAACCGGGTGCGGCTGGTTACCCCTGATCGGGGGGCGGACCTCGAATCCCGTATGGTCACGGATGCGCCGGTGCCGGGTGGCTGCGCGATGGGACGGGCCGTTTGTGGTAACCCCGTCCAACAATCTCGTACGGTGCTGCAACCGTTCGCTCGTGGTACACGAACAGCCTCCCCAACACGCAGTCCGGTATAGCGCGTGCGACTTTATACCACGGTGCTGTGGCTATCTTATGGTCACTCCCGGTAACCCTCACTCAAGGGGTAGTTTGTCGGTGGTAATCGGGCTTCGGCTATGTCCGGCGCAAACGATTTGCCGTGATCCCGGACTAATTTGATCCCGAGTCGGCGGTTCGGCCGATGGTGCCCGGATCCGGTGCCGCCATTCCGCGGCGTCGCGGCCCGGAGCTCGGGGCGGCTCGCGGCCGCACGATCGCCGGCTCCTCGCTCCAGGAGAGCCGGCCCGCCGCGGCGGGCCGGCGCCGGGCCCCGCTGCCCGGCCGCTCGGGGCCGGCCGCTGCGACCGTTCGCCGCTTCGGCGTCCTGCCTCACATCCAACAAATTCTTTGCCCTCACTTGCAACAGCAAGGTTGAGCGTCTTAGACTCACTAACTGTGAGAGCGGGAGGCAGTCGCACCGAAGGTGATCCGTCCAGGGGGCGCCTGAGGGGCGGGCGCGTCTCGATCGGCATCGATGTACAGAGATCGGCCCTAGAAAGATCAATCTTTTGGAGGGGGAGTGTCGTGAGCACCTACCTGTGGGACCCGTTTGCCGCGCTGGGGCGCATGGACCGGGAGTTCGACGAGATTGTTCGGCGTGCCTGGGGCCCGCGGCGTCCGGTGCTTACCGGACGGTCGTCGGTCACCGAGTTCGCCGTCCCGTCGGCTGATGTGGTTACCGAGGGAGCGGATGTACTGATCAACCTCGAGCTGCCCGGGGTCGATGTCGAGCGGGACGTCGTGGTCGAGATCGACCGGGGTCGCCTGGTCGTCCGCGGGAAGCGTGCGGCCGGCAGCGAGAGCGAGCACGCCGGTTGCGTGCACCGCGAGCGATGGCACGGTTCCTTCCGCCGGGAGTTCCGGCTTCCCGAGGGCGTGGACGCGCAGCGGATCTCGGCCACTTACGACCGGGGCATCCTGACAGTCCGTCTCGTCGGCGCGGCGGCGGAGCCCAAGGCGACCCGGATTGAGATCACCCCGGTCGTCCGCGACGCCCGGCCGGCCGAGGTTGCCGAGGGTGGCTCCCCGGGGCTGCCGGCGGAATCCGCGACGCCGCGGCTCGCCGAGCCGGCCACGCCGGCCGCGGCCGGTTCCACCGCCTGAGGAGCGCACCCGGCGTGCGGACGCCGATGTCCGCACGCCGGGCAGCGGTTCCCTCGCACCGGGCGGCATACCCCGCCGGACCGGTCGATCCTGCCGGGACCGCCCGGCTCAGCGGCGGCGCGGTCCGGTGCCGGCGGAGGAGGTCCGTCCCGGGGCGGACCGTCCGGCCGAGCTACCACTCGACGGAGGCGGCACCATCGGCCCGATGTCGCCGTCCGGCGCGGTGTCCAGATCGACGATGACGGGAGCGTGGTCGCTCGTCCCGACACCCTTGCGGGCCGCTCGGTCCACCCAGACCGCGCGCACGCGGCCCGCCACGTCGGCGGTCGCCAGAGCCAGGTCGATGCGTATCCCAAGGTTCTTCGGGAAACACAGCTGGCGGTAGTCCCAGTAGGTGTAGACGGCGTCGTCGGGCCAGCGGGCCCGCAGCACATCGATGAGCCCGGCGTTGACGAGTTCTGCGAGTGCCGCGCGTTCCGCCGGGGTGACGTGGGTGGCGCCCTCGAACTGGGTGATGTCCCAGACGTCGGCGTCCGTTGGCGCGATGTTGAAATCACCCAACGCCATCACCGCGCCCTGGGCCGTGGCCTCGGCCACCACCTCGCGCAGCGCGGCGAGCCAGGCCAGCTTGTAGGCGTAATGAGGGTCGTCGATGGTCCGGCCGTTGGGTACGTACAGCGACCAGATCCGGATGCCGCCGCAGGTCGCGGCGATGGCGCGAGGCTCGGGACCGGGAAAGCCCGGATCGCCCGGAAGACCCCGCGCGACGTCGTCGAGGGTGTCTCGCGACAGGATCGCCACGCCGTTCCACCGGCCGTCGCCGTGATGGGCGACCCGGTAGCCCCGGCGGAACAGATCCTCGTCGAACAGCTCCAAGAAGGCGTCGTCCGACAGCTTCGTCTCCTGCAGGCACACCACATCCGGCTCGGCCCGGTCGAGCCATTCGATCAGGCGGGCCTGCCGAGCCTTCGCAGAGTTGATGTTCCACGTCGCGATCCGCACATCTGTTGACGGTAGTCCCAGGGTCCGACAGGTCTGCCGGGCATGTCGGGTCTGGGATGATGGTCGTCATGGGAATGAGCCGGCGTGTCGACGATGACACTGTCGACAGTGTCATCGTCGACAATGACGCTGTGGGCCGAGGCGCTGTTGCTGGCCGGCCGTACGTCATCTGCAGCTGCGCGATGTCGTTGGACGGGCACATCGACGATAGCTCGGATGAGCGGCTGATCCTCTCCAGTGCCGCCGATCTCGACCGGGTGGACGAGGTGCGTGCCGGCTGTGACGCGATCCTCGTCGGCGCGGCCACTGTCCGGCGGGATAATCCCCGCCTCGCCGTGCGCGCGCAGCACCGTCGGGCGGCGCGGGAGGCGGCCGGGCGTCCGCCCACGCCGATCAAGGTCGTGTTGTCCGGCGGGGGAGATCTCGACCCGAGCGCTCGGCTGTTCACCACCGACCCGGTCGAGACGATCATTTACCGTCGGGCCGGATCATCGTTGCCGATCGCCGCGCCGACCTCGTCTCCCGAGCTGTCAACGCCGCAATCGGCGTCGGCGGCGATCCGCACCGCGCCCGCTGCCCGCACCGAACGCGCCACCTTCACCGCGCGCGTCATCCTGGTCGAGCTTCCCGGTCGGCCCCGGGTCGAGGTCGCCGCCATCCTGACCGATCTCGCCCGGCGTGGCGTCCGCCGGCTGCTGGTGGAGGGTGGTACCTCGCTGCATACGGCCTTCCTCACCGCCGGCCTGGTCGACGAGCTGCATCTTACCGTCGCCCCGTTCTTCGTCGGCGAGCGCGATGCGCCGACCTTTGTGGGACCGGGGGTCTTCCCCAACGACGTCCGCTCGCCCCTTCGCCTCGTCGAGGTCCGACAACTCGACAATGTGGTTTTTCTTCGGTATCTGGCACCGACGTCTCACTAAACGCTGTGACCGGCGGCTCGATCGCCTCCGGACCACGAAAGGACCACGCGGTCGTCGAGCCCACGCCGAGTCGACGGCACCGATGTCGATGCGGAACGTAATACTTGCCTCACTTCATGTCGTGGTTTCGAGGTGCGTCCGGGACGGCGTTCCCGGAGCATGGCCGGCCCCTGCGGAAGGGCGATGATGCGGGCGGTACGGGCGGTACGGGCGGCGACCATGGCGGGCACGATGGCTGCCGCCCTCATCCTGGCGATGGTTCCGGCGAACGGCGCCGCGGCGCGACGGCACGCGGTCCCGGGTGGACCGGTTGCGCCGGTGGATCTGGGCTTTCCATCCGGGTACTTGTTCAGTACGGCGACAGCGATCAACGATCGGGGAGAGGTCGTCGGCATCGGCTCCGCGGGCTCCTACGACCTCCACGGCCTGCGATGGTCGGAGAGTGCGGTGACGGCGCTGCCGGACGGGGCCCCCGGGCCGTCGCGGATCAGCAACGCCGGCCAGGTGACAGGCTTCCGCCCCCACCGCGGCGCCCCCGACACCGGATTCGTGTTCCGGCCCGGCGGCGTTCTCGTCGATCTCGATTTCCGGGTCGAGGACCAGAACGAGCGCGGCCAGGTGGTCGGGACCAGAACCACGTTCACCGCGCCGCCTCGTGCCGTGAGCTGGTGGCGTGGCCGGACCGTCGATCTTGGCGCGCCGTCGGGTGCCGCCAGCTTTGCCGTGGCGGTGAGTGACAGCGGACAGGTCGCCGTTCGGGTGGACGAGGGGGGCCGTTCCCGCACCGCCCGGTGGACCCGAGGGCGGTGGACCGATCTGCCCGACCTGCCCGGTAGTGTCGGGAGCTGGGCCGCCGACATCAACGATCGTGGGGACGTCGTCGGCTGGGCCCAGACCGCCGATCGGACGATGCACGCGGTCGTCTGGCGGGGTCGGAGGATCATCGATCTTGGCGCGCTGGGCGGTCGTGGCAGCCTGGCGACGGCGATCAACGACGCTGGGCAGGTCGTCGGTTCGACGTTCGACGGCAACGGTGGCGGTCGCGGCTTCCGCTGGGAGGACAGCCGCGTGACGGATCTCGGCATCCTCGGCGGCCCTTCCAGCACGCCGGCGGCGATCAGCGACCGTGGCGACATCGTTGGCGTCAGCAGTACGCCCGACGGCGCCGAGCACGGATTCCGCTGGTCCCACGGTCGGATGGTGCTCCTGGGCGATTTCGGCGGCGGCACCAGCCGCGCCGTGGCGGTCAACAACCGCGGTCAGGCCGTCGGTTCCGCCCGCCTACCCGACGGCGGCACCCGTGCGGCCCGCTGGAACTGATTCGATTTCCACCACCCGCCCACCGCATTTCCTCGTTCCCCGGACCGGTCGGTGTCCGGATCCAGCACGCTCCAACCCGTCGTGGCGCCGTCTCGTGGCCGTCAGCTTTCGGACATGTTGCGGAAGGGGCGGGAAAACTCCCTCTGCACAGGCACACTATGGTGCGTCTGGCGATCGAAGGAGCGAGGGAGAGTGCTGGTGGTTCCGACCCCGCTTCACGTCACCACCCCCGCGGGGGAGGCGACGCTCACCGGAGACAAGCCGGTCGTGGTGGGGCGGGCCCGTACGGCCGACATTGTGATCAACGATGGCCGGGTGTCGCGCCGGCATCTGGTGCTGCATCCCGACGTCGGCGGATGGCGGATCGAGGACATCAGCGCCAACGGTCTCTGGCGGGATGGCTGCCGTGTGGGCGGTCTTGCCGTCTCCGGGGAGCTCCGGCTCCGGCTCGGCGCGGTGGACGGACCTGAGGTGGTGCTCGTTCTGCGTCCGGCCCCGCCGATGATCCCGCCGACCGCGCCGACCCATAGCCCGGGCGGGGCACCCATCCCCCTTGCCGG
>NZ_CDWRCK010000052.1:2641-6447 GCF_977927595.1 Frankia sp. CcWB3 | reverse complement strand
CCGTCGCCGTCGCCGGGCGCGGCGGTGCCGGGCACGGAATGGTGGTCCGAACCGGCGCCGGGCGCTGCGTCGGCGCCCATCCCGGCGGCGCCCGTCCCAGCGGCGCCTGCGCAGTCGGGCGGGCCCGACTCGGCCGTGGGACAGGCGACGATCGTGCACGACCGGCGGCGCGTGCATCCGCTGACGATCGGACGGGTGCGGATGGGCCGGTCCCGCGACAACGACATCAACGTGGGCGACCTGCTCGCGTCCCGCCATCACGCCGAGCTGCACATCTCGGTGGCCGGTGTCGAGCTCGTCGACCTCGCTTCCGCCAACGGCACCTTCGTCAACGGTCACCGGGTCACCCGGGCGCGGGTGATGCAACGCGACATCATCGCCATCGGCCATCATCTGTTCCAGCTCGAGGGAAACTCGCTCGTCGAATACGTCGACTCCGGTGACGTGGCCTTCGAGGCGCAGGCGCTGTCGGTGTGGGCCGGCACCAAGCAGCTCATGCACGACATGACCTTCCGGCTGCCGGGCCGTTCCCTGCTCGGCGTCGTCGGACCGAGCGGGGCCGGCAAGTCCACGCTCCTCAACGCTCTCACCGGCTTCCGACCGGCGGACCGGGGATCGGTGATCTACGCGGGACGTGACCTCTACGCCGAGTATGACGAGTTGCGACGCCGGATCGGGTACGTGCCGCAGGCCGACCCGCTGCACGATCAGCTGACCGTGCGTGAGGCTCTGCTGTACGGCTCGGAGTTGCGTTTCCCCGCCGACACCACCGCCGAGGAGCGGCGGGCCCGGGTGGAGGAGGTCATCGGCCAGCTTGGACTGACCGCGCACGCCAACACACCGGTCTTCCGGCTTTCCGGCGGCCAGAAGAAGCGCACCAGCGTCGCGCTGGAGCTGCTCACCCGGCCCTCTCTGCTGTTCCTGGACGAGCCGACCTCCGGTCTGGACCCGGCCAATGACCAGTCTGTGATGGAAACCCTGCGGGGCCTGGCGAAGGGCGGCGGCGCCGGCTCCGGCGACGAGACCGGCCGGACCGTCATCGTCGTCACCCACAGTGTGCTGTTCCTGGACCTGTGCGACTTCATCCTCGTGCTCGCGCCCGGCGGGCACGTGGCCTACTTCGGGCCTGCGGACGGGGCGCTGCGGTTCTTCGGCAAGGAGGACTTCCGCGAGTTCGCGGCGGTGTTCCGCGAGCTCGAGGCCACTCCGGGTGAGGAGATGGCGGAGCGGTTCCGGGACTCGGAGTTCTTCGTACCCTCCGCGATCGTGGCGCCCGCGGTGCGCAAGGCACCGCCGGAGCTGCCCAGCGTGCGCCAGCAGCCGGTCCGGGCCCAGCTCGCGACGCTGACCCGACGGTACTGGCGGGTCGTGCTCGCCGACCGGTCGTACCTACGGCTGATCATTGCCTTCCCGTTCCTGCTCGGCGTCGTCCCACAGGTGATCCGCGCCCCGGACGGGCTGCGTGCGTTACCCCAGGCGCCGAACACCGACGCGACGAAGGTTCTCCTCGTCCTGGTGCTGTGTGCCTGTTTCATGGGCATGGCCAACTCGGTCCGGGAGATCGTCAAGGAGCGGCCGATCTACCGGCGGGAACGCACGATCGGGCTGTCCCGCACCGCCTACCTTGGATCAAAGATCATTCTTCTGACCGGGATCACCACCGCCCAGTGTCTTGTCTTCACCCTGATCGGGCTGGTGGGCCGGACCCCGCCGAGGGCGGTCGTGCTCGGCTCGCCGGTGCTGGAGTGTCTGATCGCGGTGAGTGTCGCGGCGCTCGCCTCGATGATGATCGGTCTGCTGGTCTCGACGCTGATCGACAACGCGGACAAGACCATGCCGATCCTGGTCCTGGTCACGATGGGTCAGCTGGTGTTCTCCGGGGGGACTGACCTCGCTGGTCGGGCGCCCCGTGCTGGAGCAGATCAGCCTGCTCGTCCCGGCCCGCTGGGGGTTCGCGGCCCTGGCGTCCACGGACGATCTCAACGACGTCAGCAAGTTCGGTAACGAGACCCTGCGGACCGACCCGGCCGACGGGCTGTGGAAGCACAGCGTGGCGATCTGGGTCCTCGACATCGTGATCTGCGTGCTGATCGGTGTCGTGGCACTGATCCTCACGGCCGTCATGCTGCGCCGGATCGAACCGAAGGTCACCCGGCCGACGGGTGCCGGGCCAGGGCCGGCTACCGGTTCGGGTTCGGGTTCGGGAGGGTTGTCGGGTCCGCGGCTGTACGGCACCGGGGTCCCGCCGGCGCACGGTTCCAGGACCGGCCGGTCCATGCCGTTACGCGGCTGAGTGGTCAGTCCGTCCCTGTAGCCCACGCCCCGGACCAGGTATCCCGGCGACCTCCCTCGCGAGCCGGGCCGCGAGGGAAGTCGCTATACCCCTATCTGTGGGCCGGCGCGGCGCGAGTGGTCGCAAATCCAAAACCTCCGCAGCAACCGGTTATCGTGGCGATAAGGTGAGCTGACCGAAGTTCGCTCGCGGTGGGGGATTGGGCATGGAGATCGTCTTCTTGTGCGAGCAGTATCCGCCGATCATCTGGGACGGGGCGGGAGTCTATACACACGACATCGCTCACGCACTGGTCGCGCTCGGTCATCGGGTTCATATCCTCTGCGCGCAGGGACGCTACCGCACGGATGAGGATCATGACGGGGTGATGGTGCACCGGCGGCCTCTCCTGCGGTTGCCCGTCACCAGGTTTCTCGGCCCACTCGGCCGGTCGTTCCAGGGGGAGAACCACCCTCGCGATTCGCTCTCCCTGCGGTTCGTTCTCGCGGTTTCCTATGCTTTCTGGCTGCGTCGTCTCGGTCTGCGTCCCGACGTGATCGAGACTCAGGACGGCGAGACCCGGGGCCTGCGTACCGCCCTGCGCCGCGACATCCCCCTCGTGATCCACCTGCACACCCCGACGATGATGGATGTGCGCCTGCGGGACGGCCGGCTGCACGGCAGGGGCGCGGTGGCCGACCGGATCGACCGGTTCTCCGCTCTGCGTGCCGACGCGCGCACCGCTCCCTCTGAGCTGATCGTCACCACGCTGCGCGGTTTCGGCTGGCTGGATAGGGATACCGACGCGGACGTCATTCCTTACCCGTTCGACCGGTCCCCGTACATGGAGGTGGCGTCGCCCCAGCACACCGACCCGACGTTGCTCGTCGTCGGACGGCTCGAATGGCGCAAGGGGCTGGATGTCCTGATCGAGGCGGCCGCGCTGCTGAAGAAACGGGGTGTCGAGGCGACGGTGGTCTTCGCCGGTCAGTCCTCGGGCACGATCGAGGGTGTGGCGACCGGGACCTGGCTGGAGCAGCAGGCGGTCAAACTCGGCGTCACCTGCCGTTTCGCCGGCCACCTGACCCGTCCCGAGCTGGTCAAGGCCTATGAGGAGGCACGGGCGGTCGTCGTGCCGAGCCGGTTCGAGAGCTTCTCCATCGCGGGTCTCGAGGGAATGGCCTCGGGACGCCCGGTCGTCGCGACCGCGACAACCGGGGTGGCCACCTGGGTGGCGAAATGGAAGGGCGGCACGGTCATCCCGCCGGAGGACGCCCCCGCACTCGCCGACGCCCTGGAACCCTTCCTCACCGACCCGGAGTTCGCGGAGACGGTGGGTGCCCGCGGTCGGGTCGGCACCGCCGAGCTCGAGCCGTTGCGTATTGCCGCCCTGCGCGAGAAGGTCTACCAGAAGGCCATCGACCGTTTGCGGGCGCGCCACGGAAAAACCTCCGCCGTGGCATGAGGGTGGCGACCCGGATCATCGATTGCCGGTCACGAACCTGATCCAGGCGAAAACCCTAGGGAGTCGAAA
>NZ_CDWRCK010000052.1:0-2289 GCF_977927595.1 Frankia sp. CcWB3 | reverse complement strand
TAGGGTGGGGTCATGAGCGGTCTGTGCGGTGTCTCCCTGGAACATCCGATCATGAACGCGGCCGGCACCTGCAAGACCGCCGAGGATGTCGAAACGTTCGCCCGGTCGGCGGTCTCGATGATCGTCGTTGGTTCGATCACCAGAGAACCGCGGTCAGGCAACTCCGGCAACGTCTACTGGCCTGGCCGAGTCTACTCGTTGAACGCGCTCGGGCTTCCCAACCGCGGACTGGACTACTATGCCGCGCATCTGCCCGGCATGGTGCGGCGCGCTCACCTGGCGGGCAAGCCGTTGACCGTCAGCGTCGCCGGGTTCGGTGTCGACGAATACCGCGAGATCTCCGCGGTCGTGGCGCGGACGGGGGTCGATCTGATCGAACTGAACCTGGCCTGCCCGAACGTCTGGGACGGCGGAACGCAGAAGCGCATCGCCTGCTTCGATCCCGGGCACACCGCGACGATCTGCACGGCGGTGGGCGACACGCTGGTGGCGCAGGCTGGTGCCGATCCGGCCCGACGCGTCCCCTACGGAGTCAAGATCTCGCCGTTCTCCGATCCGTCGGCTCTGGCGGAGCTCGCAACGGTGATCGATGAGGTCGCCGCGCGTCCCGGTGGCCCGCGGTTCGTCACGGCGGTGAATACCTTCCCCAACGCCTTCGCCGTCGACGAGGCGCACCGACCAGTCGTCGACGTCGAGCTCGCCGGTATGAGCGGGCCGGCGCTCAAGCCCGTCGGGCTCGGTCAGGTGCGCCAGCTACGCCGCCTGCTCCCGGAGAGTGTGGACATCGTCGGGGTCGGGGGTGTGACCGACGGGCGCGACGTCGCCGACTACCTGCTGGCCGGGGCCACCGCGGTCCAGGCCGCCACCGCGTTCTGGAACCGTGCGGAGGATCCGGCCGTCTTCGGTGCCATTCTGTCCAACTGGATCGACCACACCGACCCGACCGTCCCCTGAAAAGGGTTTCACGCGTATTTTCCGTACATCTTTCCAGCATATTTTTTCACGTCCTCGGCGCGGGAGCCCATCGCCGGATCAGCCTCCGGCCGCCGCGTTTCTCGGTGCCGCTCGGCCTGGCTGCTCGGCGGTGTTCTCCGGGCCGCTTCCCGGGACCAGGGAGATCCGCCGGTCCGGCGGTGGAAACGTCAGCCGGAACGTGAAGGCGGTGGCGGTCGGACCGTGGGCCCGCAGGTGACGAACCCGGTCCTCGGCCTCGTCCGTCCCCGGCCGATGCCCGGCGGGTACCCACCACAGGGCGTTGGTCGTCCGCTGGGTGGGATGAAACCACTCGCGCCGACGGCGTAGGAACGCCCCGTGGCCGCTACGGAAGACGAAGTTGGCCAGCGCCTCCACCGACTCCCAGACGGTCAGGTTCACGATGATCGCATGGTCGCCGTCGCCCTCCCACACGAACGTGCGTACGACGGTGTCGCCATCCTCGGCCCGCAGGCGCCAGACGAAGCCAGGCTGCCCGTCGCCGAGCGTGTTGGTGGGAGTGAGACCGGCGACGAAGTCGGTCAGCGCGGAGGAGCCGGGCGGCGCGAGCAGTCGGGCGATGTTCACCTGGGCCAGATGGTAACCCGTCATGAAGGCAGCCTAGGGAGGTTGTCGCGCCGCCGCCAGGAATATCGGTCAATTACCGATCGATCATGATCGGCGAGTTGGCGGGTGCAATTTCTACCAGTTTTTCGATGCCGCTCGGAACAGCCGGCGAACAGTAACCCCGCCACGAACGGGCCGGCCGATGCCGATGCCTGCCGATCGGCGCCCCATCGTGGGGCTGTCAGGTGATCCGTCAGGTGGTGTCGCCGCCGAGGGCTCCGCTGGAGCCACCCGGATGGACTCACCCGAGTCGATCATGCGCGCCTCCCACCTATTGGCAACATCGAAGCTACTCTCCGTAGTCGGAGGTGCCGGGAGGGGAAGATCCCAAGATCCCGGGGCGGGCTGTGTCATTTGCGTGGAAGCGTGTTTCTCCGCGGAAATCAGCCTGAGTGCGGATCGCTCGAGTTCGGTCGGTGATCCGATTTCGGTCCTCGCTGACCGAAATGGCCTCCACTGCCGACAGCATTTGGTCATTTTCCGCTAGCAATGGGGGAGTCATGGGAAGTTCCGCAAGGAGAAAAGCCGCAGTTGTCGCTCTGTCCACGACGGCGGCTCTGGTTGTCGCCGCGGGGCCCGCGGCCACGAGCGCGTTGGCCTCCGATGGTCACGACGGCCCGAAGGACAAGCGCGTCACCAAGCACGTCGTCAAGGAGCACTGGACCAAGATTCGCTGGGAGAAGGAGAGCT
>NZ_CDWRCK010000051.1:0-19985 GCF_977927595.1 Frankia sp. CcWB3 | reverse complement strand
ATTCTGCTCGCGCTGCTCGCGCTGCTCGCGCTGCTCGCGCCCGGCACCGCTGCGGCGCCGGGCGCGAGCAGCGCGAGCAGCGCGAGCAGCGCGAGCAGAATAGCGGGGTGACCGTTCGCCCTTCTGCTCTGGATCCCGCCATCGCCCGTAGGCTGCGCCGCGACGACGCGGGCCTGTTCCCCGCCGTCGCCCAGCAGTACGACACCGGCGAGGTGCTGATGCTCGGGTGGATGGACGACGAGGCGCTGCACCGGACCCTCACCACGGGCCGGGCCACGTACTGGAGCCGCAGCCGCGCGGAGTACTGGGTCAAGGGGGAGACCAGCGGGCACCGGCAATGGGTGCGGTCGGTCGCGCTCGACTGCGACGGGGACACCGTCCTCGTCCGGGTGGACCAGGTGGGCCCGGCTTGCCACACGGGCACGCGGACCTGCTTCGACGACGATCTTCTGCCCACGGCGACCGCCGAGGCCACGGATACTGCCCGGCCCCGCGACCTCTCCGGTGCCGCCAGGGTTTCCGGTGCCGCTGGTGACCCCGTCGGCGCGGACAAGGCTGGCGCGGACAAGGCTGGCGCGGACCGATGACGACCGGGCAGATTATCCCCAGCCGGGAGGAGTTCCGGGCCGCCGCGGCGGCGCATCCGGTCGTCGCCGTCACCCGCCGGCTGCTTGCCGACGGGGAGACACCCGTCGGCGTCTACCGCAAGCTCGCCGGCGGCTCCGGGACGTTCCTGCTGGAATCGGCGGAGCACGGCGGGGTGTGGTCGCGGTATTCGTTCATCGGTGTGCGGGCCGCGGCGACGCTGACCGAGCGCGACGGGCAGGCGGTGTGGGTGGACGGTGCGCCGCCTCCCGGGGTGCCGGTCGACGGTGACCCGCTCGACATCCTGCGCGCGGTGGAGAGCACTCTGCAGGCCTCGAACAGCCCACAGGCCCCTCCGCTCATGGGTGGCCTGGTCGGCTATCTCGGCTACGACATCGTGCGTCGCATCGAGCGGCTCCCCGCGCACGCCATCGACGACCTCGGCCTTCCCGAGCTGCGTATGCTGCTCACCACCGATCTCGCCGTGCTGGACCATCGGGACGGTTCCTGCCTGCTGGTGGCCAACGTCTTCACCGGCTGCGGGAGTGGCGCCGGTGACGCAGGCGCCACCGGCGCCACCGGTGGGGACGCAGACGCCGCCGCACACCCGGCCGGGATCGACCTGGACGCCGCCTACGACGACGCGGTGGCCCGGCTGGAGGCCATGACCAGCGATCTCGCGAAGTGGAACGAGCCGACCGTGGCGACCACGGCGGGCACCGCTGCGGGGGTCGGCGACTTCGTCTCCGCCACGCCTCCCGGTGCCTTCCAGACCGCGGTCGAGCGGGCCATCGAGGAGATCCGCGCCGGCGAGTGCTTCCAGATCGTCGTCTCGCAGCGCTTCGAACGGCGGACGACCGCGGATGCGCTCGACGTCTACCGGGTGCTGCGGACCTCGAATCCAAGTCCCTATATGTACCTGCTGCGCTTCGCCGACCACGACGTCGTCGGATCCTCCCCGGAGACGCACGTCAAGGTCACCGGCCGCCGGGCGTTGCTGCATCCCATCGCGGGCAGCCGGCCCCGGGGAGCCACTCCCGAACAGGACGCCGAGCTTGCGGTGGAGCTTCTCGCGGACCCGAAGGAACGCTCCGAGCACGTGATGCTGGTCGACCTGGTCCGCAACGACCTCGGGCGGGTCTGCAATCCCGGTTCGGTCCGGGTCGTCGAGTTCGCGGCCATCGAACGGTTCTCGCACATCATGCACATCGTCTCCACGGTGATCGGTGAGGTGGCCCCGGACCGCAGCGCCGTGGACGTGCTGGCAGCGACGTTTCCGGCGGGGACGCTCTCGGGGGCGCCCAAGGTGCGGGCGATGGAGGTCATCGACGAGCTGGAGCCGACTCGGCGGGGCCTGTACGGGGGCGTGGTCGGCTACCTGGACTTCGGCGGTGATCTGGACACCGCGATCGCGATCCGTACCACGGTGATGCGCGACGACATGGCCTATGTCCAGGCCGGAGCCGGCATCGTCGCGGATTCCGATCCCGACACCGAGGATCTGGAAAGCCGCGCGAAGGCCGCCGCCGTCCTGCGCGCCGTCGAGGTCGCCGAGTCGTTGCGACCGCCGTCATGACGGCCGCGGGGTCCTCCTCCGCGGGGCGCCCATCCTCCCCGCGCGACCGGGCCGGCACCGCGGAGCCGCCTTCGCCGGGCCACCCTCCCGGGGGCGATGTGCACGCGGCCGAGGCGATGCGACGCGGCCACCGGGAACGCACCCTCGCGGTGTTGGGATGTCTGCTCGGTGCCGGCGTCGTGCTCGTGTCGGGCGGTGCGACCTGGGTGTCCGCCCGGGTGAGCGTGCCCCGCGGTGGGGCGGACGGCGGCGCCGTCGCGGCGCCACTCGCCGTGCACTGGACCGGCGGGGCGCTTGCCTCGCCGGCGACCGCTCTCGCCCTGGTCGGGCTTGCCGCGGCCGTGGCGATCGTGGCCACCCGGCGCCTCGGGCGGCCGGTCATCGGTGTGCTCATCGCGGCCGCCGGGGTCGGCATCGCCTACGTGACCGGACGCATCGGCTGGGATCCACTCCCGACGCTGCGCGAGACCGATCAGGTCCGCCAGCTCGTGCCCGGTGGCCAGGCGCGGATCGATGACGTCAGCCAGACGATCGCTCCCTGGCTGTCGTTCGCGGGCGGGCTGCTGCTCATCCTCGTCGGCGCCCTCGTCGTCCTGCGCGGCCGGTCATGGCCCGCGATGTCCGGCCGCTACCAGGCCCGCGATGCCACTCCGGCCGACGCCTGGGACGCGATCGAGCGGGGCCACGACCCGACCTGATCACCTGGCGTCTCCGCGGCGCCCGGCCCGGCGGGCCGGCCAGCCGGAACCGGGAGCGCCACCGGTCAGCGGGTCGGCGGGCGCCAAGTCCGCGGGTGGGAGGTCGGGAAACGGGTCGACCAGCTCCGCGAGAGCCAGTGCCCGGCGGTCCAGGTCGGCTTCGAGCATCATCATGACGGCGTCCATCCGGATCAGGCAGCGGGACAGCTCGTCGAGCTGCTCGGCGAGCTCGGGCTCGAGGCGGGGCCGCGGGTGCGCGCCTGGGGCGTCGCGCGCCGCGGGCACCCGGGCGGCGCTGAGGGGGGCGAGATGCGGCGGATGCCCATCGGAACTCTCCTTGGTATCCCTTGGTATCGAACTCATGTTCGACTATAGGGGGTGCCGGCGATCGACGCCAGCCCGCCACGCCGTCCCTGGGGCGCTGCCCGGGTCCGCCCGAGGATTCGGTCCGTTCGAGGGTCCGGTCCGTTCGAGGACATGTGCGGCGTGCCATGCGTGTTTCCGGTCGGCGAAGGCGCGGCGGTCCCGAGCGTGCGCGCCGCGGCCGCCGATCCCGAGAACCTGCCGCCGATCCCGAGAACCTGTCGTGCGGCCGCCCGGATCTCGTGATGCCGTTGCCCGGCGACCGAGGTGGTAACCCGGTTGTGCCTCTGCGCACGGTGGTTCACCGGACTCGTCGCGTCACTCTGTCAACGGGCTCACGACGCAAGATCGATTGCGGATCGTAGCTGATCGGTGTAGGCGGATCCGAAGTGGCTGACGGTGCAGTCTCCGTGAAGATGGGTGTGTTCGGGTCGCTACCCGATTCCCCACGGGAAACTCAACTACGTGGAGTTATGGATCGTAGCTGCATGTGGGGGTGCCGGGCTCACCGTGCCTGCCTGGCCTACCATCGGCGGCATGACCGCGACAGTCGCGAGCGCGGGGCGATGAGCGTTCTCGCCGAGATCCTCGACGGGGTCGGGATCGATCTTGCCGCCCGCGAGCAACAGACCTCTCTGGCAGATCTCAAGCGGCGGGTGGAACGCGTTCCCGACCCGAAGGACGCGCTCGCCGTCTTCCGGGACTCCCGGGTCTCGGTGATTGCCGAGGTGAAGCGCCGTTCCCCCTCGAAGGGGGAGCTGGCGGCCATCACCGACCCCGCTGCCCTCGCCACCGAGTACGAGGCGGCGGGCGCCGCCGCGGTGAGTGTCCTGACCGAGCAACGGCGCTTCGGCGGCTCCCTGGCCGACCTCGATGCCGTGCGTCGCGCGGTGGACGTCCCGCTGCTGCGCAAGGACTTCATCGTGTCGCCCTACCAGGTCTTCGAGGCCCGGGCGCACGGGGCGGACATCGTCCTGCTCATCGTCGCGGCGCTGGACCAGCCGCGGCTCGTCGGCCTGCACGAGCGGATTGAGTCCCTGGGCATGACGGCGCTGGTCGAGGTGCACGACGAGGCGGAGATGGTGCGATCGCTGGACGCCGGCGCCCGACTGGTCGGGGTGAACGCCCGCGACCTGCACACGCTGAAGATCGATCGGAGCACCTTCGCCCGGCTCGTGCCGATGGTGCCCCCGGGAGTGCTCGCGGTCGCCGAGTCCGGCATCCGGGGGCCGCACGATCTGCTCGCCTACGCCGCCGCGGGGGCGGACGTGGTACTGGTCGGCGAGGCGGCCGTCACCGGCGATCCCCGTCAGACGGTCGCCGATCTGGTGGCGGCCGGCGCGCACCCGGCGGCCCGGATCGGGCGCTGAGGCCGTCGGCGCCCGTGCCCCGGCGCCCGTGCCCCGGTATCCGGGGCTCGGCCCTATACAGTCGCACCGTGACCATCCGAACCGCTGCCGAGTCAGTTCGCCCCGCGGCCGCCGGAACCGGGACGCCGTCGAGCTCCGGTCCGGCCCGTCTGGACGCGTCGAGCTGGCAGGCGTTCCCCGACTCCTCGGGGCACTTCGGGCGTTTCGGTGGTCGCTTTGTCCCCGAGGCCCTCATGGCAGCGATGGACGAGCTCACCGCGGCCTACGCGGCGGCCAGGGTGGATCCCGGCTTCACCGCGGAACTGGACGAGCTGCTGGCGAGCTACGCGGGCCGGCCCACTCCGCTCACCGACGCCCACCGGCTCACCGCGCACGTTGGCGGTGCCCGCATCCTGCTCAAGCGTGAGGACCTCGCGCACACCGGTTCCCACAAGATCAATAATGTCCTCGGGCAGTGCCTGCTGACCCGGCGGATGGGCAAGACCCGGGTCATCGCCGAGACCGGAGCCGGTCAGCACGGTGTTGCCACGGCCACCGCCTGCGCTCTGCTCGGCCTGGACTGCGTCGTCTACATGGGCGAGGAGGACACCCGCCGGCAGGCCCTCAACGTCGCCCGGATGCGCCTGCTCGGCGCCGAGGTCGTCGCGGTCACGTCCGGCAGCCGAACGTTGAAGGACGCCATCAACGAGGCCATGCGCGACTGGGTGGCCACCGTTGGCACGACCCACTACTGCATCGGGTCGGTGATGGGCCCGCACCCGTTCCCGATGCTGGTCCGCGATTTCCAGCGGATCATCGGGGTCGAGGCCCGCGCCCAGGTGCTCGACCGTGTCGGCCGGCTGCCCGACGCCGTCGTCGCCTGCGTCGGTGGCGGCTCGAACGCGATGGGCATCTTCCACCCGTTCATCCCCGACGTCGAGGTCGCGCTGATCGGCTGCGAGGCCGGGGGGGACGGGGTCACCACCGGTCGGCACGCCGCGGCGATCGCCGGCGGTTCCGCGGGCGTGCTGCACGGCATGCGGACGTTCCTGCTGCAGGACGAGTTCGGGCAGACCCAGGTCTCCCACTCGATCTCGGCGGGTCTGGACTACCCCGGCATCGGCCCCGAACATGCCCTGCTGCACGAGACTGGTCGGGCGAGCTATCGGGT
Organism: Frankia sp. CcWB3; assembly: GCF_977927595.1. Taxonomy (NCBI): domain Bacteria; kingdom Bacillati; phylum Actinomycetota; class Actinomycetes; order Frankiales; family Frankiaceae; genus Frankia; species Frankia sp. CcWB3. The sequence goes on along the minus strand of NZ_CDWRCK010000051.1, from coordinate 14,243 downwards.
CGTGGACGACACCGCCGCGATGGAGGCGCTCGCGCTGGTGGCCCGTACCGAGGGCATCCTGGTCGCGATCGAGAGCGCGCACGCCTTCGCGGGTGCCCTCGACGTCGCCCGGGAGCTCGGTCCGGGCGCGGTCGTCGTCGTCAACTGCTCCGGTCGGGGGGACAAGGACGTCGACACCGCCGCCCGCTGGTTCGACCTCCTAGACGAGGCCGATGCCGGCGGGGGCCCCGCCGGCGGTCCGGCGGGGGCCGGCCTGAGGGACCCTGAGGGAGGATCCTGAGGGACCCTGCCTCGGGACCGGCGCAACCAAAGACAGGACACATCGGCCCTCGGGCCCGACGGAACGGACGCACGGTGCAGAGTCGGTTGGACGCAGTGTTCGCGGCGGCCCGCGAGGAGGGGCGGTCGGTGCTGGTCGGCTATCTGCCCGCGGGATTCCCGACGGTGGACGGGGCGATCGAGGCCATGCGGGCCATGGTGGCGGCGGGAGTCGACGTCGTCGAGGTCGGCCTGCCCTACTCCGACCCCACCATGGACGGTCCGGTGATCCAGGATGCGGCGGATGCGGCCCTGCGCGGCGGGGTCACGACGCAGGACGTGATCCGCACCGTCGAGGCCGTCGCCGCGACGGGGGCCCCGACTCTGGTCATGTCCTACTGGAACCCGATCGACCGCTACGGCGCGGCCGCGTTCGCGGCCGATCTCGCCGCTGCCGGGGGCGCCGGGGCGATCACTCCGGACCTGCCGCCCGAAGAGGCCGGGCCCTGGCTCGACGCGTGCGCCGCGCACGGCCTGGCCCCGGTGTTCCTCGTCGCTCCCAGCTCCTCGGACACCCGCCTCCGGCTGGTCGTCGGCGTCGCGCGCGGCTTTGTCTACGCCGCCTCGCTGATGGGTGTCACCGGGACCCGGGCGGCGGTCGGCGAGCGGGCGGCCGATCTGGTCGCCCGGGTGCGGGCCGCCACCGAGCTCCCGGTGGCGGTGGGGCTCGGGGTGAGCACCGCGGCGCAGGCCGCCGAGGTCGCGGGCTTCGCCGACGGTGTGATCGTCGGCTCCGCGCTGGTGAAGGTCCTGCTCGAGGCGGAACGTTCCGGAGCCGGCGCCTCAGCGGGCCTCGCCGGAATCCGTCGGCTCGCCGCGGAACTCGCCGGAGGAGTGCGCGCTCCCGTCCCGGCGTGAACTCCCGGCCGTCCCGGCCCAGCCGTCACAGCTGTCGCCCACATCTATCGCCGCCTATATCACCCCGCTGCGCACCGAGTGGGACACGTGGCTGTGCGACACGTGGCCGGACTACCCCGCGCGTGATGGACGGGTCCACGGGATAGCCTGGCGACCGTGGTTCTTGCCGCTATTCCCAGCCCATCGCGTGGCGTGGTGTATCTCGGGCCGGTGCCGCTGCGCGCCTACGCCCTGATGATCATCATTAGCATCTTCGTCGCCGTATTCGTGACGGGAAGAAGGCTGCGCGCCCGCGGCATGGATCCCATGGTGGCCAGCGAGGTCGCCTACTGGGCCGTCCCGTTCGGCATCGTCGGCGCCCGTGTCTACCACGTGGTCAGCACCCCGGACGCCTACTTCGGCCGGGACGGCAACGTGCTGGACGTCATCAAGATCTGGAACGGCGGGCTGGGTATCTGGGGCGCCATCGCGGGCGGGGCGTTCGGCGCGTGGCTGGCGACCCGGCGCTACGGCATCAGCCTCGCCCTGTTCGGCGACGCCGCGGCGCCGGGCATCATCCTCGCCCAGGCGATCGGACGCTGGGGCAACTGGTTCAACCAGGAGCTGTACGGCAAGGCGAGCACCCTGCCCTGGGCGGTGCGCATCGACGAGAAGCACCAGATCATCCCCGGCGTGTCCACCTACCAGCCGACCTTCCTCTACGAGTTCCTGTGGAACCTGGTGGTGGCCGGGATCCTGTTGGTCGTCGATCGACGGCACCGGCTCGGCCGCGGCAAGCTGTTCTACCTCTACGTCGCGCTCTACACGTTCGGCCGGTTGTGGATCGAGATGCTGCGCATCGACACGGCGAACCAGATCCTCGGGCTGCGGGTCAACGTCTGGACCTCGATCGTCGTCTGTCTGGGGGCGTTGCTGGCGCTGGCGGTCACCCGCCGTCCCGTGGACCCGAATCTGTCCAGGGAGGAGCAGGAGGCCCTCGGGATCGCCCGTTCCCGGCCCGCGACGCGGTCCACGGTGACGACCGCCGGTGCCGGTGCCGCCGACCAGCGAGCGGCCGGTCCCGATCCGGTCGATCCTGATCTGGCCGCTCTCGACTCGGCCGGTCCCGATCCGGCCGATCCCGATCCGGCCGATCCCGGTTCCGCCGGGTCGGTACCCGCCGCCGCGGTGCCCGACGACTCCGGGCCGACCGCCACCACTGCCGCCACCACTGCCGTACCGGCTGGTTCGCAGCAGCAGAGCCGCGGCCTGGCAACGAGATTGCCGGCGAGCGGTGGGCACACGTCGGCCGTTCCGCCGGAGGAGCCGCAGACGCCCTGATGAGACGCCGTCTCCGGCGGGGCCCCGGGCGTCGGCCGACCGTCGGCCTTCCCCTACTCGTAGTGACCGAGGCCGGGTGGGGAGGTATGACGTCATCTGGCGGTGATTTCCTGGACATATTTGATCACGGCGCATGAGCGGGTCGCGTGGCACACTCGGTAGAGACACGGGGCGCCGGGCCAGCGCCGCCGTGCCGTCACACCACTCGGACAGCGTCGTCCGCACCCCCTTCAGCCCCTGAAGATGGACAGGACTTCGCCGGATGCCGAGTGCGCAAGGTCTTTACGACCCCACCTTCGAACACGACGCCTGTGGCGTCGGCTTCGTCGTCGATGTACACGGCAGGCGCAGTCACGAGCTGGTCGAGCAGGGCCTGACCGTGCTGCGTAACCTCGACCACCGGGGTGCCTCGGGCAGCGACCCGGACACCGGCGACGGAGCCGGCATCCTGGTGCAGGTCCCCGATCTGTTCCTGCGTGACGTCGTCGACTTCGCGCTGCCCGCCCCGGGGCGTTACGCCGTCGGGATCGCCTTCCTGCCGCAGGTCTCGGGGGAGCGGGACGACGCCGTGCGCACCATCAGCCGCATCGTCCGCCAGGAGGGGCTGTGGGTCCTCGGCTGGCGTGAGGTGCCGGTCGTCAGCCACATCGTCGGGCACGCGGCCCACGAGGTTGAGCCGCGGATGCGGCAGCTGTTCCTCGCATTGCCCGGCGGTCTGCCCGCCGCCGGTCCGGTTGAGGGCGGCGCGGGAGACGGGTTCGACCAGGCCGACCTCGAACGCCGGGCGTTCTGCGCCCGCAAGCGGATCCGCCGGGAGACCGGCGTCTACCTGGCGTCGCTGTCGTCACGGACCCTGGTCTACAAGGGGATGCTCACCACCCACCAGCTCTCGGCCTACTTCCCGGACCTCGACGACCCCCGGTTCGCCAGTGCCATCGCGCTGGTGCACAGCCGGTTCTCCACGAACACCTTCCCGAGCTGGCCGCTGGCGCACCCGTACCGGTTCGTCGCCCACAACGGGGAGATCAACACCGTCCGCGGGAACCGGAACTGGATGCGGGCCCGCGAGGCGCTGCTCGCCAGCGACCTGATCCCCGGTGACCTCTCCCGGCTGTTTCCCATCTGCGCGGACGGGGCGAGCGACTCGGCGAGCTTCGACGAGGTCCTGGAACTGCTGTACCTGGGTGGTCGCAGCCTTCCGCACGCGGTGCTGATGATGATCCCCGAGGCGTGGGAGAACCACACCGAGATGGACTCGGCGCTGCGCGCCTTCTACCAGTTCCACTCCACGCTGATGGAGCCGTGGGACGGCCCGGCCTCCATCGCGTTCACCGACGGGACGGTCATCGGGGCGGTGCTCGACCGTAACGGACTGCGGCCGTCGCGGTACTGGGTCACCGACGACGGCCTGGTCGTGATGGCCTCCGAGGTGGGCGTGCTCGACATCCCGCCGCACAAGGTGGTGCAGAAGGGCCGGCTCCAGCCGGGGCGGATGTTCCTGGTGGACACCGCCGAGGGGCGCATCGTCAGCGACGAGGAGATCAAGTCCGAGCTCGCGAACGCGGCGCCGTACGCGGAGTGGCTGCATGCCGGTCTGATCGAGCTGGACGACCTGCCCGAGCGGGAGCAGCTCCTCTACGGGCACTCCTCGGTGCTGCGTCGCCAGCAGGTGTTCGGCTACACGCTGGAGGAGCTGCGCGTGCTCGTCGCGCCGATGGCGCGCACGGGCGCGGAGCCGATCGGCTCGATGGGCACCGACACGCCGGTGGCGGTGCTCTCCAGCCGTCCCCGGCTGCTGTTCGACTACTTCACCCAGTTGTTCGCGCAGGTCACCAACCCGCCGCTGGACGCGATCCGCGAGGAGCTGGTGACGAGCCTGGGCCGGGTGCTCGGCCCGGAGGGCAACCTGCTCGCGCCGTCCCCGGCGTCCTGCCGGATGGTGCACCTGCCCTATCCGGTGATCAGCAGCAGCCAACTTTCGAAGATCATCGGTATCAATGACGACGGTGACATGCCCGGCTTCGCCTCGGTGACGGTCCGTGGTCTGTATGACGTCGACGGGGGCGGCGCGGCGCTCGCCGCCCGGCTGGCGGAGATCTGCGCCGGGGTCAGCGAGGCCATCGCCGACGGTGCCCGCATCGTCGTGCTCTCCGACCGGGACTCCGACACGCGCAAGGCCCCGATCCCGTCGCTGCTGCTGACCGCCGCCGTGCACCACCACCTGATCCGGGAGCGGACCAGGACGAAGGTCGGCCTCATCGTCGAGTGCGGCGACGCCCGCGAGGTGCACCACATCGCACTGCTCACCGGCTACGGCGCCGCGGCAGTCAACCCGTACCTGGCATTCGAGTCGATCGACAGCCTCATCGCCGAGGGCGAGATCGTCGGGGTGTCCCGGGAGCAGGCCGAGAAGAACATGATCAAGGCGCTCGGCAAGGGCGTGCTGAAGGTGATGTCCAAGATGGGCATCTCGACGGTGGCGAGCTACACCGGCGCCCAGGTCTTCGAGGCGATCGGGCTGTCCCAGGAACTGATCGACGCCTATTTCGCGGGTACCCCGTCGCGCCTCGACGGCGTCGGGCTCGACGTCATCGCGGCGGAGGTGGCCGCGCGGCACCGGCGGGCCTATCCGCCGATCGCTTCCGAGCACGCGCACCGCACGCTGGAGGTCGGCGGCGAGTACCAGTGGCGCCGCGAGGGTGAGCTGCACCTGTTCAACCCGGAGACCGTCTTCCTGCTCCAGCACGCCACCCGCACCCGGCAGTACGAGACCTTCCAGAAGTACACCGCCCGGGTCGACGGCCTGTCCCGGGAGAACGCGACGCTGCGGGGTCTGTTCGAGCTGCGTACCGGGGTGCGCACGCCGGTGCCGATCGAGGAGGTCGAGCCGGCCTCGGAGATCGTCAAGCGGTTCGCGACCGGCGCCATGTCCTACGGCTCGATCAGCGCCGAGGCGCACGAGACGCTGGCTATCGCCATGAACCGGCTCGGCGGGAAGTCGAACACCGGCGAGGGCGGCGAGGACGCGGAGCGGTTCACGCCGGACGCGAACGGGGACCTGCGCCGCTCCGCGGTCAAGCAGGTCGCCAGCGGCCGGTTCGGGGTGACCAGCGAGTACCTCGCCAACGCCGACGACATCCAGATCAAGATGGCCCAGGGGGCGAAGCCCGGCGAGGGGGGGCAGCTTCCTGGCCACAAGGTCTACCCGTGGATCGCGAAGACGCGGCACTCGACGCCCGGTGTCGGGCTCATCTCCCCGCCGCCGCACCATGACATCTACTCGATCGAGGACCTCGCCCAGCTCATCCACGACCTGAAGAACGCCAACCCCAAGGCCCGGGTGCACGTCAAGCTGGTCGCCGAGGTCGGCGTCGGCACGGTCGCCGCCGGGGTCTCCAAGGCGCACGCCGACGTGGTGCTGATCTCCGGGCACGACGGCGGGACGGGCGCCTCGCCGCTGACCTCGCTGAAGCACGCGGGTGCCCCGTGGGAGCTGGGGCTGGCCGAGACCCAGCAGACGCTGCTGCTCAACGGCCTGCGCGACCGCATCGTCGTGCAGGTCGACGGGCAGCTGAAGACCGGCCGCGACGTCATCGTCGGGGCGCTGCTGGGGGCCGAGGAGTTCGGTTTCGCCACCGCCCCGCTGGTGGTTGCCGGCTGCGTGATGATGCGCGTCTGCCATCTCGACACCTGTCCGGTCGGTGTGGCGACCCAGAACCCGGAACTGCGCAGGCGGTTCACCGGCAGGCCCGAGTTCGTCGAGGCCTTCTTCACCTTCATCGCCGAGGAGGTGCGCACCTACCTCGCCGCGCTGGGCTTCCGCAGCCTGCAGGAGGCGGTCGGCCGGGTCGACCTGCTCGACGCCCGCGCCGCCGTCGACCACTGGAAGGCCTCCGGCCTCGACATCACCCCGTTGCTGCACACCCCGGAGCGGCCCTTCGGCGGCTCGCTGAACTGCACGTCCAGCCAGGACCACGGGTTGGACAAGGCGCTGGACAACTCGCTGATCCAGCTGTGCGAGGGGGCGCTCGACGACGGCCGGCCGGTCTGGCTGGAGATGCCGATCCGCAACGTCAACCGAACCGTGGGCACCATGCTCGGCTACGAGGTGACGAAGCGATTCGGCGCGGCGGGGCTGCCCGACGACACGATCCAGCTGCGGTTCACCGGCTCCGCGGGGCAGAGCTTCGGCGCCTTCGCGCCCCGCGGCATGACGCTGACCCTCGAGGGCGACGCGAATGACTACGCCGGCAAGGGCCTGTCCGGCGGCAAGATCTTCGTCTTCCCGCCGAAGGAGTCCCCGCTGCGGGCCGAGGAGAACATCGTCGCCGGTAACGTCCTGCTCTACGGAGCGACGGGCGGCGAGGCGTTCTTCCGCGGGATCGTCGGCGAGCGGTTCTGCGTGCGCAACTCCGGGGCGACCGCGGTGGTCGAGGGGGTCGGCGACCACGGCTGCGAGTACATGACCGGCGGCACCGTGCTGGTACTCGGGGCCATCGGGCGCAACTTCGCCGCGGGCATGAGCGGCGGCGTGGCCTACCTGTACGACCCGGTCGAGGCGCGGATCAACACCGAGATGGTGGACGTCGAGGCGCTGGGCGACGCCGACGAGACGATCGTGCGGGACCTGCTCGTCCGGCACCGCCGGGAGACCGGTTCGACGGTGGCTGCCCGGCTGTACGCCGACTGGGACACCGTGCGCGGGTCGTTCCGTAAGGTGATGCCACGGGACTACAAGCGGGTGCTGACTGCCATCCGGCAGGCGCAGGAGCAGGGGCTCGTCGCCGACGAGGTCATCATGGCGGCGGCTCGTGGCTGACTGGGCCGCCAAGCACGACCCGACCATCATCGCGATCGCGCGGACCCGACAGGAGCGGCATGGCTGACCCGACCGGCTTCCTCAAGCACCGCAGGGAGCTGCCGAAGCGCCGTCCCGTGGACGTCAGGATCACTGACTGGCGCGAGGTGTACGAGTCGTTCCCCGAGGAGCATCTGCGCACGCAGGCCAGCCGCTGCATGGACTGCGGCATCCCGTTCTGCCACGAGGGCTGTCCGCTCGGGAACATCATTCCGGAATGGAACGACCTGACCCGGCGCGGCGACTGGGTGGACGCCATCGAGCGGCTGCATGCGACGAACAACTTCCCCGAGTTCACCGGGCGGCTGTGCCCGGCGCCGTGCGAGGCGGCCTGCGTGCTCGGCATCGGCGACGATCCGGTGACCATCAAGCAGGTCGAGGTCAGCATCATCGACCGCGCCTGGGCCGACGACACCGTGGTCCCGGTCCCGCCGTCGCTGCGTACCGGCAAGCGGGTGGCGGTCGTGGGCTCCGGCCCGGCCGGTCTCGCCGCCGCCCAGCAGCTCACCCGGGCCGGCCACGAGGTCGTGGTCTACGAACGGGCCGACCGGATCGGAGGCCTGCTCCGCTACGGCATCCCCGAGTTCAAGATGGAGAAGCGGGTCCTGGACCGCCGGCTCGCGCAGATGGCGGCCGAGGGCACGTCGTTCATCACGTCCTGCAACGTCGGCCTCGACATCTCCGTGGACGAGCTGCGTTCCTCCTACGATGCGACGGTCCTCGCCGGGGGATCGACGGTCGGCCGGGACCTGCCTGTTCCCGGCCGGGAGCTGGGTGGCATCCATCTCGCGATGGAGTTCCTCGTGCCCGCGAACCGGGTCGCGCAGGGGGATCTGCCCGAGTCGCCCATCTCCGCCAAGGGTAAGAACGTGGTCATCATCGGCGGCGGTGACACGGGCGCGGACTGCCTGGGCACCTCCCACCGCCAGGGCGCGCTCTCCGTGCACCAGCTCGAGATCATGCCCCGGCCGCCGGAGCTGCGGGCCCCGGCCAACCCGTGGCCGTCATACCCGATCATCTACCGGGTCTCCAGCGCGCACGAGGAGGGCGGCGAGCGGGTCTTCGCCGTCTCCACCGAGCGATTCCTCGGTGATGAGGATGGCAACGTGCGGGCGCTGCGCCTGCACGAGGTGCGCCTCGTCGGCGGGAAGTTCGAGAAGGTCGAGGGTACCGACACCGAGCTGCCCTGCCAGCTGGTGCTGCTCGCCATGGGGTTCACCGGCCCGGAACGGTCCGGCCTGCTGACCGATCTCGGGGTGGAGCTGGACGCGCGCGGCAACGTGGCGCGCGACGCCGGGTGGGCCTCCTCGGTCCCCGGCGTGTTCGTCGCCGGGGACATGGGACGCGGGCAGTCACTGATCGTCTGGGCGATTGCCGAGGGACGTGCCGCCGCCGCCGCCACCGACCGCTGGCTGATGGGCAGGACGGACCTGCCCGAGCCCATCACGCCGACGCGTCGCTGACCGGGAGCCGGCCAGCCCCGGCGTGCAGCCGGGACACCGGAGCACTTTTTGGCCGAAGATTCATGTGATCTGTCTTGCTCCATGCCGGATCTGCGGCGATTGACCGGACTCGCCGACCAGCCTGGTGACCTGCGGCGGTACCGTTCAGTGCCATGAGGCTCGTGCTGCTCGGTCCACCTGGCTCCGGCAAGGGAACCCAGGGCGCTCGCATCAGCGCCCGGCACGGCATCCCCTCGATCTCGACCGGCCGGCTGTTCGACCGGCAGATCGCCGCGGGTACGCCGCTGGGCCGTCGCGCGGAGCGCTACGTCCGCGCGGGCGAGCTGGTCCCCGACGAGATCGTGCTCGACATCGTCGCCGACCGGCTCGAGAGTGGCGTCGACTGTGCGGTGGGGTTCCTGTTCGACGGGTTCCCCCGGACCTACCCCCAGGCCGAGGCGTTGGACCGGATGCTCGTGGCGACCTGCGGCCCGCTCGACGCGGTCATCGACCTGGACGTCGACGTCGACGAGGTGCTCGACCGCATCCGGCGCCGGTCCCGCACCGAGGACCGGGTCGACGACGCGGAGGACACCGCCCGTCGCCGGTTGAAGGTCTTCGCGGAGGAGACCGCACCGCTGCGCCGCTACTACCGGCGGGGTGGCCTGCTGCGCACGGTGGACGGTTCCGGCAGCCCGGACGAGGTCGCGGCCCGCATCGAGGAGACGCTGGCGGACGTCGCCCATCCAGCTCTGCGGGCCCAGCCGGGTCTGCCTGTCTGCCGGTAGGCCGTGGGTCGCCGAGGAGGGGAGCGGGGGCGCCTCGCGCACGTCTCCCTCGTCTCCCTCGTCGTGCTCTGCTGGCTGCCGCTGGTCGTCGTCATCACCGCGTGGCGGACCGTGCTGAACCCGGCCTTCTACTCGCAGTCGCTGAACCGGGCCGACGCCTACGACCGCGTCTACACCCAGGTACTGCCCGATCCCGCGGTCGACACGTTGCTGGCCGGCCTCCCGATCGACAGCTCCCTCGTCACCGCGAACCTGCGCACGGTGCTGCCCCCGTCGACGATCCAGGCGATGACCGACGAGCAGATCAACCGGATCGTCGACTACCTGCGGGCCGACACGGACGACGTCGAACTCGCCGTCGACCTCCGGCCGATCTTCGACAACATCTCGGGCCTGGCCAACCGGTACGTCGCCGGTGAACTGGGCGCCGGCACCAGCTACCAGGTCACCACCGTGCAGGAGTTCACCCACGGTGTCGTCACCGCGCTCGACGACATCGCTGCCGGGCGTCCGCCGAAGTCCCTACCCACGATCGAGCTCTCCCCGCAGGACACCGACCGCGTCCTGCCCGTGGTGCTGGGCCGGGTGGACGCCGACACCCGTGCGCGCATCGAGGCTCCGCTGCGCGCCCTGCTGAGGTCGGGCAACATCGCCGGAGCACTGGCGCTGGTCGGTCCGGAGGTCTTCCAGGGCGACGAGACGGCCATTGGCCGGCTCCAGGCGTATCTCCACGGATCCACCCTCGATCTCGGGGTCCGCCTGTCGGATCTGCATGACCGGCCGATGATCGTCGCGATCGGCCGGCTGCACGACGTCGCCGCGACCCTGGTGTGGGTCTCCCTCCTGCTCGCCCTGATCATGACGGCGGCCCTGGCCGGCATCGTCGTGCTGGCCGGGCGGCGGGGGGTGTCCCGGGTCCGGGCCGCGACCGGTGCGGTGGTCCTCGCCGGCGTCGGTGCCGGGCTGCTCGGCGTCGTCCTGCGCATCGCGCTGCCGAATCCGCTGACCTCGCTGGACGGGCCGTCGTCGCTCCTGCCGCCGGGAGCTGGCGCAGTGCTGGTCGACTTCTCCTCGCGCGCCTACGGCACGCTCGAGAGCGGCTTTCTGCGGATCGTGGTCTGGACGCTGGTGGCCGGCCTGGTCGGCTACGGATTGTCGCTGCTCGTCGCGGTGTCCGCTCGGTGGAACCGGACCGGCCGGCGGCGCCGGGTCGCCACGGCGTTCGCCCTCGCGCTGCCTCTGATGATCACTGTGACCTGGACGGCCTTCCCGGGCGCCGCAGCCGAGGCCCGCAAGCTCTGCAACAGCCAGCAGGCGCTGTGCGACCGGCGCTATGATCAGGTGAGCTACCTGGCCACCCACAACGCGATGGCCACCAGTGAGGACCGGTTTCTCGGGCCCGCCCAGGACCCGGCGATCGCGCACCAGCTCGACCTGGGGGTGCGCGCCCTGCTGCTCGACGTGCACCACTGGACATCGCCGACCCAGGTCGACGCCTACCTGCAGACCCTGCCGCCCGCGACCCGCGACGCGCTCGCTCCGCTGACGCGAGGCGCCCGATCGGAACGCCTCGGCACCTGGCTGTGCCATGACCTGTGCCAGCTCGGCTCCCTCGACTTCGTGGCGGAGCTGACCCGGGTCCGGGACTGGATGAACCGCAATCCCACCGAGGTCGTGACGCTGATCATCCAGGATAATGAGGTGCCGGCGAGCGAGATCGCCGGCGGCGTGGCGGCCGCGGGCCTCGCGGGGATGGTGACGACGCCGCCGGAGGATCCGCACGGCCGATGGCCGACCCTGCGCGAGATGGTCGGCTCGGGCCGACGCCTGGTGATCTTCACCGAGCGGCAGGACCTGCCGGGCACGTTCCTGCGCAGCTTCTACCGGTATGCCGAGGATACCCCGTTCGATGCGAAGAAACCCGAGGATCTGCGGACCTGCGCCCGCAACCGGGGCGTGGACGGTGCCTCGCTGCTGCTGATGAACCACTGGCTCACCGCCGCCGCGCCCAGCCGCCGTGCCGCCCTCGGCGCGAACGCCGCCGAGACCGTGTTCACCCGGGCACAGCGTTGTCGCCAGGAGCGCGGGCGGATCCCGACGTTCGTCGCGGTCGACTTCGCCACGATCGGTGACGCGCAGACGGCGGTGGACCGGCTCAACCGCGTTCGCGGCGCCGGCCGTGGTCCCGGCGGTGCCGGTTCCTGACCCTCGGCCAGCCGGTGGGAGCATATCCGGGCGGTCATGCGTTGACCTGCGAGGAATTATCTAGTGATACGTCACCGTGCGAGGGAGCCCAGGTGCCGATCTGGAACCAGCTGCGTCAGTCCGCTCAGACGATGCAGGGCCAGCTGAACGCCAAGAAAAACGACCTGAAGAGCGGTGCCTTCCGCGATGCGAGCATGGCGATGTGCGCGTTGGCCGCTGCGGCGGACGGGACCATCGACCCGGCCGAGCGGCAGCGGGTCGCCGCGCTGATCATCTCCAACGACGTGCTTAGCAACTTTCCCGCGGATGATCTCCAGCGTCGCTTCAACGACTATGTCGGCAAGCTGCAGGCCGATTTCGAGTTCGGCAAGGTCTCCGTTCTCCAGGAGATCGCGAAGACGAAGAAGAAGCCGGCGGAGGCCAGGGCGGTCATCCAGATCGGGATCGTCATCGGCGGGGCCGATGGCACCTTCGACAAGACGGAGCAGGCCGTCGTGCGGGAGGCGTGCTTCGCGGTCGGCATCAACCCGGAGGAGTTCGACCTCTGAGCCGGACCGGCCGCACTGCGCCGAGCCCGTCACCCCGTCACCCCGTCACCCTGAACCCGTCACTCTTCCTTCCATCGGCGTAGAGGACACGTGGGACCAGCCGATGCCCTGCTCGCGGGCGGGGCGGGTCTGCTCGCGGGCGCGGTGAACACGATCGCGGGCGGCGGGACCCTGATCGCCTTCCCGGCGCTGCTCGCCACCGGTCTGCCGGCGCTGACCGCCAACATCACCTCATCGGTGGGGCTGGTCACCGGGTACGCCGGTGGGGCGCTGGGCTACCGCCGCGAGCTTGCCGGGCAGGCCGTCCGGCTGCGTGCTCTGGGACCGCCGGCTCTGCTCGGCGGTCTGGTCGGCGCCGTCGTGCTGCTGGCCACGCCCTCCGACAGCTTCCGGGTGCTGGTTCCGTACCTGGTGCTGGTCTCCTGTCTGCTCCTGGCGGCTCAGTCCCGGCTCGCGGCCGTGGTGGCACGCCGGAGAGCCAGCACGGCCGTGGTCGACGCCACGGCCCGGGTGACCTGGCCGACCCGGCTTGGGATCTTTGTCGCGGGAGTCTACGGATCGTATTTCGGCGCGGGGCTCGGGGTGCTGCTCCTCGGGGTGCTGGGCATTCTGCTCGCCGACGACCTGCAGCGCACCAACGCGCTGAAGACGCTGCTCGCGTTCGGGGTCAACGCTGTGGGAGTGGCGGTCTTCCTGGTCACCGCGAAGGTCTCGTGGGAGTTCGCCGGCATCCTCGTGCTCGCTTCCCTGTTCGGCGGGACGATCGGTGCCCGGGTGGCTCGCCGGCTACGACCGAACGTTCTACGTGGCGCGGTCATCATGCTCGGTGCGACCGTGGCGATCGTGCTGTTGATCCGTGGCTGAGTAACCTGCTGTCCGTCCAACCTGCTGTCCGTCGATTGTCTTGCGTTAGCGGACGATGCGCGCCGTCGTTATCGTACATTCTCGCAAGCAACTCGGCTAGGTAGCGGCTACGCTCCCGAAGCTAGCTTGAGGAAATGGCTCCGGTGACAGCCGGCTGGGTTATCGGTGGGCCCTACGTTCGCCGTCCTCCTGCGAGGAGTTATCCACAGGTGGCCTGTGGCGCTGGATTACCGGGGCTACCTGATGGATTCTCGGTCCATGACGTTTTCCGCTTCGGCCTCGCCCCCGCCGACCCGTCCCGTGCGCTATCCCGGTTTCGACCCCGCGGTCCGCCTCGCCGGTCGCCAGGGGGGTGCGATCACCTACCGGCAGGCGATGGCCGCTGGGCTGACCCGCGGCCAGCTGCGCCAGCTCGTCCACTCCGGCCAGTGGAGCCATCCGGTGCGCGGTGTCTTCGTCGTACCCCTCGGCCCGACGGAGCTCCCTGGCTCCGTCGACGACGTCCCGCGGCCGGGGGATTGGCGGCGCGCCGAGCATTCTGAAACCCGGGAGTCTGAAATCCGGGAGAAGGAATCCGCAGGACTTGTCCGGAACGACGTCGCGCGCCGACGAAGAAAGCGCCATGGTGCCATCACCGCGGGCCCCGGGCACGCGGCGCCGATCGTCGGCGATGAAAATACCACGCCGATTCTCCCGGTCTTCTCCTCGCCGTTTTCGGCACGGGTGCGGGCCGCGCTCATCGGGCGTCCCCGAGCCGTCGTCTGCGGGATCACCGCCGCCCGGCTCCACGGTTTTCCGCTCGCGGTTCCGGAAAGCTCCACCGAACCCGTGCACCTCCTTCTTCCGGCTCGGCAGACCCGGGCCCAGCCGCGCGGGATCCGGCTGCACTTCAGCGATCTCGACGCCGACCAGCGCGTCGAGCTGGGTGGGATCCCACTCACCTCGCCGGAGCGGACGCTGGCGGATCTCGTGCTGGCCGCCCAGTCGCGTGAGGCGGCGGTCGCCCACCTGGACGCAGCCCTGCACCGCGGCCTAGGGCCTG
>NZ_CDWRCK010000050.1:0-20181 GCF_977927595.1 Frankia sp. CcWB3 | reverse complement strand
GGGGCCGGTGGCATGGGAGTGGGCGGCGGGCCTGCCGTGCTCCCGCGCCCCCCGGAGGGGCCCCCCGTCCGACCGGCACCGGGCTCCGAACGGGTCACGCCCGGACGTGACCGGATGGGACGACGGGTAACCAGAGCGTTACGGGGCGTCTGAGGCTCGGTCAGTCGTAGGCCGAGCAGCGAGATGGGGCGCGCGTCCCCGCCACCACCCGGTTCGGTCGCGCCGGGATCCCGCCGGCCGGGCCCGGCCGCGATCCGTTCCCCGACCTCCGGATTCCCTCCGACCGGGCCGGTCGACGCCGACGTCTCGTCACCGTTCCAACTCCCACCGTGACTTACCATCCGCGCCACCCCGCCCCCATGTGTACCGGCCGACGGGACCTCCTCCGATCCCACCGCGAAGTATGACGCCAGAGCGCAAGGGCACCGATACGACGTGAGACCACAGTCTCGTGTAACCGGCCGTCCCGACAAGAGCACCGGACTGATCGGGACAGACTGATCGGGACAGCCGGAATCAGAGCCACGAGCAGCGAACACACCACCGGCACACCCGATCCACTTCGAATCGCCATGTGACGGCAACACCATACCGAGAGCATGTCACGCGGACGGATCGGCCTCGCACCGTGCGTGTGAACTCCTGATGCGGAACGTTCCGGCCAGTGACGGCGTGGGAGCTCAGCCGGCGAGTTCCAGATCGCGCAGCACCGCGGCGGTGCCCAGCGCGGCCAGGGTCGCCTCCCGGCCCTTGTCCTCGCTGGACCCGGGCAGCCCGGCGCGGTCCCGGGCCTGCTCGACGGTGTCGCAGGTGAGCACGCCGAAGCCGACGGGGACGCGGGCGTCGAGGGTGACGCGGGCGAGCCCCGCGGTGACGAACTGACAGACGTAGTCGAAGTGGGGGGTGCCGCCCCGGATGACGACACCGAGGGCGACGACGGCGTCATGCCGCGCCGCCAGCGCGGCGGCGATCACGGGAAGCTCGACCGCACCGGAGACCCGCACGACGGTGGGTGCCGTCGCGAGGCCTGTATCCTTCGCGGCGCGCAGCGCGCCAGCAAGCAGCGCATCGGTGATCTCGGCGTGCCATCGGGTGGCGACCACCGCCAACCGCATGCCCGCGACGGGCGGAAGCACCTCCGCGGGAGCCCCGAGGCCGCTCACAGACCCTCCCCCTCGGCACAGTCGGCCCCGGCGGGCGTACCCGGGCCCGCGCCGCCCGCGATGGCCGTGCAGCCGGAGGTGACGGGCACCCTCGACGCCCCCGGGATCCAGCGCGAGCCGGCCGGCTCGTCCTCGCCCACGGCCCTAGGCAGATCGGACATGCCGGGTAGACCCGGAAGGCCGGGCAGACCGGGAATGACGTGTCCCATCCGGTCCCGCTTGGTGGTCAGGTAGCGCAGGTTCTCCGGCGTCTGGGTGACCGGCATCCCGATAAGTTCGACGATGCGCAGGCCGTAACCCTCCAGCCCGGCCCGCTTCGTCGGATTGTTGGACAGCAGCCGGAGGCCGCGCACGCCGAGGTCGACCAGGATCTGGGCTCCGGTGCCGTAGTCGCGGGCGTCGGCCGGCAGGCCCAGCGCGAGGTTGGCATCGACGGTGTCGTGGCCGGCGTCCTGCAGCTGGTAGGCCCGCAGCTTGTGCATCAGGCCGATGCCCCGGCCCTCGTGGCCCCGCATGTAGAGCACCACCCCGCGCCCCTCGGTCGCGATCATGCGCAGTGCCGCGTCGAGCTGGGTTCCGCAGTCGCAGCGCCGGGAGCCGAAGACGTCCCCGGTGAGGCATTCGCTGTGCACCCGGACCAGCACGTCCTCGCCGTCACCGAGCTCGCCTCGGATCAGCGCGATGTGTTCGACGCCGTCGAGGATGTTGCGGAACCCGACCGCCCGGAACGCCCCGTAACGCGTCGGAAGCGATGCCTCCGCGACCCGCACCACCTGCTTCTCGGTCCGCCGACGGTAGGCGATAAGATCGGCGATGGAGATCAGTAGCAGCCCGTGCTCGCGGGCGAACTCGGCGAGCCGGGGAAGCCGGGCCATCGTCCCGTCGTCGTTCACGATCTCGCAGATCGCACCGGCCGGCCGCAGCCCGGCGAGCCGGGCGAGGTCGACCGCGGCCTCGGTGTGGCCGGGGCGGCGCAGCACCCCGCCATCCTTGGCGCGCAGCGGGAAGATGTGGCCCGGCCGGCTCAGGTCGCCGGGCATGGTCTGCGGGTCGGCCAGCAACCGGATGGTGCGGGCCCGGTCGGCGGCGGAGATCCCGGTGGAGACGCCGTCGCGGGCGTCCACGGTGATGGTGAACGCGGTGCCCATCCGCTCGGTGTTGTGCGGGACCATCTGGTCCAGTTCGAGCCGGTCGGTGTCGGCGGCGTCCATCGGCACGCAGATCACACCGGAGGTGTACCGCGTCATGAACGCGACCAGCTCGGGTGTGGCGGCCTCCGCCGCGAAGATCAGATCACCCTCGTTCTCCCGGTCGGCGTCGTCGACGACGACGAGCGGGCGGCCGGCGGCGATCTCGGCGAGCGCGTCCTCGATGGCGGCGAACCGCACGTCGGCATAGCCGGCGGGAAGGGCACCGGCGGGAAGGGTGGCCGTCGAGGAGGCGCCGGCCGCGGATGTCGTCATCGGTGTCGTCCGTTCGGTTCGATGGGGCCGGCATGCAGCTTCTCGACGTACTTGGCCAGCACGTCGACCTCGATGTTGACCAGGGAACCCGGCACGCGGCAACCCAGCGTGGTCAGTGCGAGCGTGGTGGGGATCAGGCTGACCGTGAAGGTGGCCGGTGAGTCGCCACCGGCCGGCGAGATGTCGACGACGGTCAGGCTCACCCCGTCCACCGTCACCGAGCCCTTCTCCACGAGGTAGCGGTCGAGCCCCTCGGGGAGCGCGATGCGCACGAGCTCCCAGCCCTCACCGGGCTGCCGGTCGAGGACCGCGCCGACGCCGTCGACGTGCCCCTGGACCAGGTGGCCTCCCAGCCGGTCCGCCAGCCGGACGGGACGTTCGAGATTCACCCGGTCACCGACGGCGAGCTTCCCGAGAGAGGAACGCACCAGCGTCTCCCGCATCACGTCAGCAGTGAACGCCGACGGGCCGTCCGTTGTGCCGGGTGGGCCGCCGGCCGTACCGGTCTCGGCGCCCCCGTCGAGCCCCGGGCGGGCGAAGGAGGTCACCGTGAGACAGACACCGTTGACGGCGATGGACGCGCCGTGACTCACATCACCCAGAACCGTCTGACAGGCGATGGTGAGTGCCGCCGACTCCGACCGCGCATCCACCGCGGTCACCACGCCGAGTTCCTCAACGATGCCGGTAAACATCCGACCCGTGCCCCTCGCTCCCGGGCACCCGCACCCTGGGCGAGGAGAAACCACGCGGGACCACGCCGGCACGCTCACGCCGGCACGCGCCCGCGAGCAGTCAACGACCACCACGGGCACTCGGCCCGCGCGCATCCTCCCATCCGGACTTTAACCGTCGGTCCCGGAATTCCACCGGGTCAGCCGTCCCAGTACCTGCGGACGGGTCGCGGACTGTCACCGCCGGTTCGGAGTTTCACCGACCCCGGAGCGCGCGTGCTGTTGGTTGTACTGCCTCAAGTCTGGCATATGAAGCCGCCGGACGCCGGTGAAGCCGCCGGACGCGGTCACGCCGGCCCAACCGCCGAGCGTGGCGCGGGCGGGGACAGCCGGAGCGCCGCCCGCAGCGCCTGCTCACGCAGCCGCTCGACGGCCTGGCCCGGATCGGCCGCCCCGAAGACGGCCGTGCCGGCGACGAACACGTCCACACCCGCCACCGCGGCCCGTTCGATCGTCTCGGCGTTGACCCCGCCGTCAATCTGCAGCCACAGGTCCAGCCCACGGGCGTCGAGCAGGCGCCGGGCGGCCTCGATCTTCGGCAACACCTCGGTCATGAACGTCTGACCGCCGAAACCCGGCTCGATGGTCATCAGCAGCAGCAGGTCGAACCGGTGCAGGTCGTCGAGATAGTGCTCGATCGGGGTGTTCGGCTTCACGGCGAGGCCGGTGCGGGCCCCGGCCGCCCGGATCGCCCTGGTGGTGCGGGGCAGGTCGGACACGGCCTCGGCGTGAATGGTGACGTTCGCCGCGCCGCGCTCGGCGTACCCGGCCGCCCAGCGGTCGGGATCGTCGATCATGAGATGACAGTCGAGCGGAGTATCCGTCACCGCGCGCAGGGCCGTCACCGTGTCCGGCGCGAACGCCAGGTTCGGGACGAAGTGGTAGTCCATCACGTCAACGTGCAGCCAGTCAGCCTGCCCCTCGACCGCCAGGGCCGCGTCGGCGATCCGGCCGAAGTCGGCGGCGAGCAGGCTGGGGTAGATCTGCGCGGTGGCCATTTCGCGAGGGTATCGGCTCCCGGGTCCGACGCCTCAGCTGTCGACCCGGCGCAGCAGGGCGACGAACATCGCATCCGTGCCGTGGAGATGCGGCCAGAGCTGGACGAACGGGCCGTCACCGAGCCGGTCGACCTCCGGCAGGGTCAGGCGGGCATCGAGGATGGAGGTGTCGGCGCGTTGTCCGGCCACGCCACGCACCACCTCGACGCTCTCAGCCGGGTGCGGGGAACAGGTCGCGTACGCCACCACCCCGCCCGGGCGGACCAGGTCGAGCGCGGCAACGAGCAGCGCACGCTGGAGCGGGACGAGCGCGGCCACATCGGCCGCGGTCCGCCGCCACCGGGCCTCCGGCCGACGCCGCAGTGCTCCGAGGCCGGTGCAGGGGACGTCGACCAGCACCCGGTCGGCCCCATCGGGCCGCAGCGGCGCCGCCCGGCCGTCGGCGCGCACCGTCCAGGCCCGCGCCGCGCCGCCCAGGGACCGGGCCACCATGGCCGCCCGGGTCGCCCGGGGCTCGACCGCGATCAGGGCCGGCCTGTCCGGTGGACCCAGCCTGTCCGGCAGACCCAGCCTGTCCGATGAGGCGGAGCCGCCGAGCAGCGCGGCGAGCAGGGCCGCCTTCCCGCCGGGACCCGCGCACAGGTCGACGGTCAGCCCGAGGTCGCGGCCCACCGTCGCCGCGCGGGCCAAGGCCAGGGTGACGAGCTGGCTGCCCTCGTCCTGCACGGCGGCCGCGCCCGCGGCCACGGCGGGCAGCCCCACCGGGTCCCCGCCGTCGAGGCGTACCGCATACGGCGAATAGGAGCCGGGCCGGGCGGTCAGACCTGCTTGCGCGGCCTCAGCGAGCAGCTGGTCACGGTCCACCCGGCCCGGGCGGGCGACCAGGTGTACCGCGGGTCGGGCGTCGTCTGCCTCCAGCGCGGCGCGGGTCGCCGTGAGGTCGCCGGCCAGGGCCTCCGCGACGACCTCGACGATCCAGCGGGGATGCGTCGTCACGACCGCCAGGTGACCGACAGGGTCGACGTCGAACTGCGGCGCGGACAGCATCGTGGCGAGATCGCCGCCGGTCTCGGCTACCCGGGCGGCCACCCGACGCAGCACGGCGTTCGCAAAGCGGACCGGACGCTCGCCGCTCGTCGTGCGGACCAGCTCGACGGTGCTGGCCACGGCCGCGCGGGCCGGGACCCTGGTCCGCAGCAGCTGGTAGGCGCCCAGGCGCAGCGCGTCGCGCACCGGCGGGTCGATGGTGTGGACGGGTCGGCTCGTCGCCGTGTCGAGCACCCCGTCGAGGGTTCCCTGCGCGCGCAGGGAACCGTAGGCGAGCTCCGTGACGAACCCGCGGTCCCGGGCGGACAGTCCGCTGCCCGCCAACAGGGACGGCAGCAGCAGGTTGGCGTAGGAGCCGCGCTCGTCCACCGCCCGAAGCACCTCCCAGGCCAGCAGCCGCGGCCGGTCGACGCTTGACCCTGGCCGGGGCCCACGGGTGCCCGGCGAACCGGCCGATCTCACGACGTTCCTCCACTGACTGGCATCGCGCCGGCCGGGCCACCGCTGCCGGCGCCGGCAGCGGTCCGTGCGCCGATCTCGCCGAGGGTCTCCCCCTCGGCGATCCGGACCCCGCGGGCCCAGGCGGCGGCCGCCATCGGGCCTCGTCCCTCGGGACGTACCTCGCCGAGGAGCACCGGGCTTGTGCCCGTGCCGACCGCCACGTCCCCGCCGGGGAGCACCATGATCTGACCCGCCGGCAGCCCGGCGGGCATCGCTACCGGCCCGGCCGACCGACCGGGCACCGCACCGAGGCGCACCGGGCCGATCTTGAGCCGCCGGTCGCGGAACGTCGTCCAGGCTCCCGGCGCGGGAGTGGCGGCCCTCGCCAGCCGATCCACCGCGATCGCCGGCTTCGTCCAGTCGATCCGGGCCTCCTCGACGGTCAGCTTCGGCGCGAAGGAGATCCCCTCGGCGGGCTGGGCCACGGGCCGTACCGTCCCGTCGGCGATGCCGTCCATCACCGCGACCAGCAGCCCGGCGCCGGCCTCGGCGAGCCGGTCCAGCAGGTCACCGGAGGTATCCGTCGGCCGAACCCGCTCGGTGAGGACACCGTAGACCGGACCGGAGTCCATCGCCGGTTCGATCTGGAAGACGCTCGCGCCGGTCAGGTCGTCCCCGGCGAGCAGGGTGCGCTGCACCGGAGCCGCCCCGCGGTAGGCCGGCAGCAGGGAGAAGTGCAGGTTCACCCAGCCGTGGCGGGGAATAGCGAGCGCCGCAGGCGGTAGCAGCGCGCCGTAGGCCACCACCGGGCAGCAGTCGGGCCCGAGGCCGGCAAGCGTGGCCAGGAACTCCGGGTCCCGGGGCCGGTCCGGGCTCAGCACCGGGATGCCGGCCTCGTCGGCCAGGACGTGGACGGGGGGCGGCTTCACCTTCCGCCCCCGCCCGGAGGGCCGATCGGGCCGGGTGACAACCGCGACCACGTCATGGCGCGGGCTGTCGATCAACGCCCGCAGGCTGGGCAGAGCCACCGCCGGGGTACCGGCGAAAACAAGACGCATACGCGAAGCACCGATCCGTCGCGACGTCATTGCCGACGCCGTGACCGTCTCCGGGGGTCATCGATCCGAGGTGTCCGACCGGGCCGGGACCATCCCGCCGTTCTCCGGCCGGGAGTACGGGCTGACGTCCACAGGCCTGTCGCCGCCGACGACCGTACCCCGCCGGCGCTCGGAGGTGGCGGACAGCCGCGGTCCGGGCCGGGCCCGCGACCGGGGATCATGAGCCATGGCGCGAAGCCGGCCGTGGTGTGCGGGGCCACGCCAGGCGGTACGAACCAGACCACGCCGGCGCTACCCGAGGACCACCTGCCGGCGCTACCCGAGGACCAGGGGGTCGAGCTGGATCCGTAACCGGCCGGTGGTTCGCCGGGTCGCGAGGACGCCGCGAGCGGATCGCAGCGAGGCCGCCAGGGCCGCGCCGCGCTCGCGCCGGACCCGGATCAGGACCCGTTCGATCTCCTCGGGGCCGGAGGTGGCGCTGTCGGGGCCGCGCTGCCCGGCGCCCACGGCGGACGGATCGCCCTGGTTCGCGCCGTCGAGAACGGCCCGCGCGGACGGTGCGGGGGGCAGCGGTACCGGCCCGAGCACATCGGCGCCGTCGGGAAGCTCGACGGCGGCCAGCAGCTCCGCGACCGCCGCGGCGGTGCCCGCTACGGACGCCATCCGGGTCGCCGGCGGGAACCCCAGCTCCGCCCGCTCGTCGGCCTCCCGGGCGACGAACGTGCCGGGATCCCAACGGACGAGCGCCTGGACCGGCCCGAGTCCGGCGTCGGCCGCGACGATGGCCCGCCCCCCGCGCGCGGCGGGCCGGGCGAGCGCGGCGGCGGCGGTCCACCGGCGCAGAGTCTCCTCCCCCGCACGCAGGTCGGGACGGCCCAGCAGAGCCCAGCCGTCGAGGAGCAGCACCGCCCCATAGCCGCCGTCCGCCACGGGCTCCGCCCCCGGGGTCGAGATGACGAGGGCCGGTTCGGCGGGCACGGTGGCGAGCACCCCGTCCCGGCCGGAGGTGCGGACCGGGACGCCGGGAAAGGCCCGCCCCAGTTCCTCCGCCGTACGACGATCTCCCGTCACCGAGGCGCGCAGCCGCGGGCCCGAACAGGACGGGCAGTGCCAGACCGCCGCGGCGACCGGACGGCCGCACCACCGGCAGGAGAGCGCACCACCGCCCGCCGCCCGGCCCAGCGGCCCCTGACAGCGCGGGCACCGGGCGGGCCGCCGGCAGGCCGCGCAGGCCAGTGACGGCTGATATCCCCTCCTCGGCACCTGGACCAGTACCGGCAGACCGGCCGCCAGCGCATCCCGGGCGGTCCGCACCGCGAGGGAGGGCAGCCTCGCCGCCCGGGCTGCGGGATCACGGGCGTGTTCGAGGTCGGAGCCGGTGGCCTCGGCCCGGGGAGCCAGCGCGCGTACCTGCTCCCGGGGCAGCACCACCGGGTGCGCCCACCCCGTGCGCACCAGCGCCTCGGCATCCGTCGACGGGCAGAACCCGCCGATCACGAGCGCGCACCCCTGGAGCCGGGAGCGCAGGACGGCGACGTCTCGGGCGTGCGGGTACGGGGCCAACGGCTCAGCATGCAGGTCGTCACCGTCATCCCACACCACCACCAAGCCGAGCTCGGCCACGGGCGCGAACATCGCCGCGCGGGTACCCACCACCGCCCGCGCCTGTCCGCGGCTGACCGCGAGGAACGCGCGATACCGCCGGGCCGGGCCTAGATCGGCCCGCAGTGCGATGGTGGTCTCCCGACCGACCGCGGCGACCATCGCTGCCTCGACCCGATCGACATCACGATGATCGGGTACGACGACGAGTACGCCGCGACCGGACGCCGCCGTAGCGGCGGCCGCGGTGGCAATCATCTCCGGCCAGGCGGGGCCGGGCGGGGCCCACCAGACCGCCCTCGGTGACCTGCCCGCAGCCAGGGCGGTGAGCATCGACGGACCCGTGGGATAGCGGCCCCACTCGCCGGGTTCCGGCGGCACAGCCTCAAGCCCCGGCGGCACAGCCTCAAGCCTCGGTGAGACAACCTCCGCCCGGCCGTGGCGGGGAGGCACGGCGAGCCGGAGGACGTCGGCCAGCGTGCCGGCGTAACGATCGGCAACCGCGCGGGCGAGTTTCGCGACGGACTCGGACAGCACAGGCTCCGGCGAGATCGACCGGGCCAGCGGCGCGAGCTGACCGGAATGGTCGGAACTCTCGCGACGCTCCAGCACGAACCCGTCGACCAGCCGGCCCGCGAACCGGACCCGGACCCGGGACCCCGGCACCGCCAGGTCAGCCAGGTCCGCCGGCACGAGGTAGTCGAAGGGGCGGTCGAGATGGGCGAGCGGAGTGTCGACGGCAACCCGCGCCACCGGCAGCCGCGCGGCGAGCGGCCGCGGCGAACCGGGACCCGCGGAGCGCGAAATTCCCGACCGCGAAGCCCCTGACCGCGAAGCCCCCGACCGGGCACCCCCCGGGCCGGCCGCTGACGGGCTGAGGCCGGGGAGGGTGCCGGGGTGCTCGGTCATGACGGCATTCGTACCAGCCGCCTACGACATCCTCCGACCCCGTTCATCCTCCGACCCCGTTCCCTCGCCGGGACGGCGACCGGCGGGACACGACCTCCCCGATCTCCCGATCCGCTCCCGGGACCCGCGTGGCAGGGGTCCCGCGGGGGCGGGAGACGAGCGTCGGGTCAGCCCTTGACGGCGCGCTGGAGAGCCTCGGCGCGTGCGGTGGACTCCCAGGTGAAATCGAGCTCGGGGCGACCGAAGTGGCCGTAGGCGGCCGTCTGGGCGTAGATCGGCCGCAGCAGGTCCAGATCCCGGATGATCGCTGCGGGACGGAGGTCGAACACGCTCGTCACCGCGTCCTGGATCTGGATGTCCGGGACGGTTCCGGTGCCGAAGGTCTCCACGAACAAGCCGACCGGCTGCGCCTTGCCGATCGCGTACGCCACCTGGACCTCACAGCGGCTGGCGAGACCCGCGGCGACGACGTTCTTGGCGACCCAGCGCATCGCGTACGCGGCGGAGCGGTCGACCTTGGACGGGTCCTTGCCGGAGAAGGCGCCACCGCCATGGCGGGCGTAACCGCCGTAGGTGTCGACGATGATCTTACGGCCAGTCAGGCCGGCGTCACCCATCGGGCCGCCGATCTCGAACCGGCCGGTCGGGTTGACCAGCAGCCGGCGCCCCTCGGTGGCGATCTCGAGCAGGGCCAGCTCCGGCTCGACGACGTACTCGGCGATGTCCGGCGCGAGCAGGGTGTCCAGATCGATATCGGCGGCGTGCTGGGAGGAGACGACGACCGTGTCGAGCCGGGCCGGCTTCCCGTCGACGTACTCGATGGTCACCTGGGTCTTACCGTCCGGGCGCAGGTAGCCGACCTGGCCCTCCTTGCGGACCGCGGACAGCCGCCTGGCGAGGCGGTGCGCCAGCGCGATCGGCAGCGGCATGAGCTCAGGGGTCTCGTCGCAGGCGAACCCGAACATCAGGCCCTGGTCGCCGGCGCCCTGCCGGTCGAACTCGTCGTCGGCGGAACCCTCGACGCGGGTCTCGTGCGCCGTGTCGACGCCCTGGGCGATGTCCGGGGACTGCGCGCCGATCGACACGCTGACGCCGCAGGACGCGCCGTCGAAGCCCTTCTTGGAGGAATCGTAACCGATCTCCAGGATGCGCTCGCGGACGACGGAGGCGATGTCGACGTAGGTCTTTGTGGTGACCTCGCCGGCGACGTGGACCTGACCCGTCGTGATGAGTGTCTCCACGGCGACCCGGCTCTTCGGGTCATCCTTGATCATGGCATCGAGAATCGAGTCGCTGATCTGATCGGCGATCTTGTCCGGATGCCCCTCGGTGACGGACTCGGACGTAAACAGGCGCGTCGCCACTGGACTAACCCCCTGGGTGATCCGGTTGATTCCGACGAAGCTTACCGAGGTGCCGCGAGGGGTACACGCAGCGCCTCGGCGGGCGTTCCATCGGTCCGATCGGCCGTAAGGCCGACCACGAGGTCGAGGATCCGATGCGCGAGGAGGTCCTTGCTCGTGCGCTCGATGGCCGTCTCGCCACCGCGGGGGTCCAGTACCACGGCGGCGTTGTGTTCCACCTCGAATCCGAGGCCGGCGCCGACCTCGTTGACCACGAGCAGGTCGACCGGCTTGCGCGCCAGTTTGGCCCGGGCGTGGTCGAGTACCCCCCCGCCGGGGCCGCCGGTCTCGGCGGCGAAACCGACGAGAACCTGACCGGGCTGGCGGTTCGCCAGCAGCTCGGCCAACACGTCGGGATTCGCCACGAGCGGGATGGAGCCCGGGGCCGCAGACTCCTTCTTGATCTTGTAGGCCTGTGGCGCCCCGGGGCGGAAGTCGGCGACCGCGGCCGCCATGACGACCACGTCCGCCGAGGGCGCGACCTCGTGGACCCGATCGCGCAGCTGCGCCGCGGAGGTGACCGGGATCGTGCGGGCGCCGGCGACCTCGGGCAGCGCGACGTTCGCCGCCACCACCGTGACGGAGGCTCCCCGCGCCACGGCCGCCCTGGCCACGGCGTACCCCTGACGGCCGCTCGAGGCGTTGCCGAGGAACCGGACGGGGTCGAGGTACTCCCGGGTGCCGCCGGCCGTGACCAGGACATGTCGGCCGGCCAGATCGGGCCGCACCCCGGCCGCGCCCCGGGCCAGCACCGCCATGCCGAGCGCGGCGATCTCCGCCGGCTCCGGCAGGCGGCCCGGACCCGAGTCGGCGCCGGTCAGCCGGCCCACCGCCGGCTCGGCCACCACCGCTCCCCGCGCCCGCAGGGTCGCCACGTTCGCCCGGGTGGCCGGGTGCTGCCACATCTCGGTGTGCATCGCCGGCGCGTAGACGACCGGGCAGGTCGCCGTCAGCAGGGTGCCGGTGAGCAGGTCATCGGCGCGCCCGGCGGCCGCGCGGGCCATCAGGTCCGCGGTGGCCGGCGCGACGAGGACGAGGTCGGCCTCGCGGCCGATCCGGACATGGGCGACCTCGTCCGCGTCGTCCCACACGTCCGTGGTGACCGGGTTCCCCGACAGCGCCGCCCAGGTCGTCGCGCCGACGAACCTCAGCGCCGACGGCGTGGGCACCACCCGGACCTCGTGGCCGGACTCGGTGAACCGGCGGAGCACCTCCACCGCCTTGTAGGCGGCGATGCCGCCCGCCACACCGAGCACGACCCGGGGACGCCGAGGGCCGGGCCCGGTGCCGGACGGCCCGGTGCCGGACGGCCCGGTGCCGGATCGCTCAGCGTCGAGCATCTCAGCGTCAGGCATCTCGGCGTCGGGCATCTCGGTCATCGTCCTATATCAGGAGACCGGCGGGAGGCTGTCGGTGACGGTCTCGTGGGTGAGCAGGCCGGCGTTGATCTCACGCAGCGCGATCGACAGCGGCTTCTCCTGCGCGTTGGTCGTCTCGACCAGCGGGCCGACGTACTCCAGCAGACCCTCACCGAGCTGCGAGTAGTAGGCGTTGATCTGACGAGCTCGCTTCGCCGCGTAGATGACCAGGCTGTACTTCGAGTCGGTCGCCTCGAGGAGCTCGTCGATGGGGGGGTTGGTGATGCCTTCGGGATGGGCGACGGTACCGGCCACGATGTCCTTCCGGAATGGGACGTCCGAGGCGGCTGCGCCGTCCGGACAGTGCAGAGCGCAGGCTGCGCGGGGCAGGGCGGGCTGCGCGGAGGAGGCTGTACGGAGATGTCGGCTGCGCGGGCGACCGGTGGGCCGGACCTACGAGCCGATCATCAATGCTACCAAGCGGGCCGCCGCGGACCGCACGTCGTCATTCACGATCACGTCGTCGAACTCCGTCTCGGCCGCGAGTTCGATGCGCGCCCGGTCCAGCCGGCGGGCGATGACCTCGGGTGACTCGGTCCCCCGACCGGTCAGCCGACGGACAAGCTCGTCGAAGGTGGGCGGGGCGAGGAAGACGAAACGGGCCTGTGGCATCGCCGAGCGCACCTGCCGGGCGCCCAGCAGCTCGATCTCCAGCAGGCAAGGCACACCTGCGGCGAGCCTTTCGAGAAGCGGGCGGCGGGGGGTGCCGTAGGCGTGTCCGGCAAACATCGCGTGCTCGACGAACTCCCCGGCTTTGACCATCCGGGCGAACTCCTCGGCGTCGACGAAGTGGTACTCGACACCGTCGGTCTCACCCGGACGCGGTGGCCGCGTGGTGGCACTGACCGAGACCCAGACCTCGGGGTGACGTTCCCGGACTGCCGCGACGACGGTGCCCTTCCCGACTCCGGACGGCCCGGACAGCACTGTAAGACCCACGGGCACCACGATAGGACCTCTCGGTCAGTCGGCGCGCACGGTCATCAGTCCCCGAAGGACACGAGGACGGGACTGGTTTCCCAGGGACGGTCGGATCGGGGGAGGTAAAGAATGCCGCCCCCGATCCGACCGGAAGGAAGGGCGACATCGCCGGAAGAATGTGAGTGACGCCACCCTCCCGTCAACGCCGCTACCCGCCGTAACCATGATCCGGGTTGGCGGAGTGGTTTCCCACCCCACCGGATCAGGCCATGCCGAACTCCTCGAGGAGTGCGGCACGCTGCTTGGCGCCGAGTCCCCGCAGCCGGCGGGTCGGACTGATCCCGAGCCGTTCCCGGATCTTCTGGGCGCGTACGCGCCCCACTCCGGGAAGCGACTCCAGAACAGCCAAAACCTTCATCTTGCCGACGACCTCATCAGCCTCGGCCTGTTCCAGGACGGCGGCCAGAGTGGTCTCCGCCTTCTTCAACCGCTCCTTGAGTTCCGCACGCTGCTTACGAGCCAACGCTGCTTTCTCGAGGGCGGCGGCCCTCTGCTCGGGCGTTAGGGGCGGCAGGGGCACGGGTACGCCTCCTCAATTCGGTGATCGCGCCGCGCAAACTAGCGAGGAAGGGGCTCCTCAGTCCAGCCTTGGCCATAACACTCTGATGCGAACATATTGTCAGCACAAGAGAAGGCTTTGACGGACGAAAGGGGTGGCCCACTCGTGCCGCACCCTTTCGGTCTACGGCGGCCCCACCGTACCGCTTCGTACCGCACCAGGACGAACACACCCTGGTCCCCTCGGCGTCACAGCAGGTCAACAACCCTGCTGGCAGCGCCGAGACCTGCGGCGACGGCCCTCGCGGCGACCCCGGGATCGGGCGCACCGGTGATTGGGCGACCCACCACGACCAGGTCAGAACCCCCCACAAGGGCAGCTTCCGGCGTCGCGGTTCGGGCCTGATCGCCGGTTTCCGCCCCCCCCGGTCGCACTCCTGGGGTGATGAGAGTCACATTGCTACCAAGCTCCATACGGACCATTCGCACCTCCCGCGGACTGCACACGAGGGTGCGCGCACCGGCTTCGACCGCAAGCACGGCAAGCCTGCGGACGGCGTCGGAAGGGGGGCCGGCGAGCCCGATCGCGCTGAGCGCCGCCACATCCAGCGAGGTGAGTACGGTCACGACGGCTACCTCGACATCCGGGGCCGCCTCGATCGCCGCACGTATCATCGCCGCCCCCCCAGCCGCATGCACGGTCACGAAACGAGGGCCCAACGGGGTGATTGAGCGCATTCCCCCGGCGACCGTGGCGGGAATGTCGTGCAGTTTGAGATCGAGGAACAACTCCGGGGCGCTTCCGGCGCCGCCCGCGGCGTGCGTCGCGCCGCCGGCCCCGGCGAGCACGCCGGCCGCGCGCAGCGCCGTCACGATTGCCGGGCCCTCCCGGTAGAACAGCTCCAGACCGATCTTTAGCACGGCCGCGGTGGGGGCGACCGCGGCAGCCCAGCGCAGCGCGGTCGCGGCGTCCGGGGCATCCAGCGCGACCGCCAGCGGCGCCCGGCCCCGCGGCGGGGTGAAGCGGGGCGCGGCGGCACTCCTCCCGTCGGAGCTCCTCCGGCCGGCGCTCATCTGCTCGTCCTGGCCGCCGGTCCGAGTGCGGCAGACTCGGGCGCCACAGACTCAGGCGCCACAGACTCAGGCGCCACAGACTCAGGCGCCACAGAGCCGGAGGATCCGGGCGGCGAGCCGCCCGGTTGTCCCCCGCCCCACGCCTGCCGCAGCGCCGCGTGGTATTCCTGCAACGATCGGACCCCCAGCTCCCCCCGTACCATCGCTTCCACGCCCTGAACACAGGCCGCCGCACCCTGGATCGTGGTGATGCACGGAACCCCGGCACTCACGCAGGCCGTGCGGATCTCATAGCCGTCCAGGCGCGGGCCGACGCCCCACGGGGTGTTGATGACGAGGTCGATCTGCCCGGATGTGATCATCTCGACACAGTCGAGTAGCCCCTCGGTGGGGGCCCAGTGCTTACCGAGGACGACCGCCTTAACCCCGTTGCGCCGCAGCACGTCCGCGGTCCCCTCGGTGGCGTAAACGACAAAACCGAGATCCGCGAGCCGCTTGATCGGAAAAACCATCGCCCGTTTGTCCCGGTTGGCCACGGAGACGAACACCCGGCCGTAGGTGGGCAGCGAGGCGTATGCGGCGGCCTGAGACTTGGCGTAGGCTGTACCGAAGCCATCATCGATGCCCATCACCTCACCGGTCGACTTCATCTCCGGCCCGAGGACGGTGTCGACGCCGCGGCCACCGGCGTCCCGGAAGCGCCCGAAGGGCAGCACGGCCTCCTTGACCGAGATGTGCGAGTCCAGCGGCAGGGTGCCGCCATCGCCGGAGCGCGGCAGCAGGCCCTCGGCCCGCAGCTCGTCGATGGTCGCGCCGAGCATCACCCGGGCAGCGGCCTTGGCCAGCGGCACCGCGGTGGCCTTGGAGACGAACGGCACGGTCCGCGACGCCCGGGGATTGGCCTCCAGGACGTAGAGCACATCGGACTGCAGGGCGTACTGGACGTTGAGCAGGCCCCGCACCCCGACGCCCTTCGCGATCGCCTCGGTGGACGCCCGGATACGGTCGAGCTCCGAACGGCCCAGCGTGATCGGCGGCAGGACGCAGGCCGAGTCGCCCGAATGGACCCCGGCCTCCTCGATGTGCTCCATCACCCCGGCGAGGTAGAGCGTCTCCCCGTCGTAGAGGGCGTCGACGTCGATCTCCACCGCGTCGTCGAGGAACCGGTCGACGAGCACCGGATGTTCCGGGGAGATGGCGGTGGCCCGATCGATGTAGTCGCGCAGCATCGTGTCGTCATAGACGATCTCCATGCCGCGCCCGCCGAGCACGTAGGACGGCCGCACCAGCACCGGGTACCCGATCCGCTCGGCCACCGTGCGCGCCTCGGCGAAAGAGGTCGCCACCCCGTGCGGCGGCGAGGGCAGGCCCGCCCGGGCCAGCACACGCCCGAACAGCCCGCGGTCCTCAGCCAGATGGATCGCCTTCGGCGGGGTGCCCACGACGGGCACGCCCGCCTCGGCCAGCGCCGCGGCGATGCCGAGGGGGGTCTGCCCACCGAGCTGGACGATCACCCCGGCGAGCGGCCCGGCCTGCTGCTCGGCGTGGACGACCTCGAGCACGTCCTCGACCGTCAACGGCTCGACGTAGAGCCGGTCGGCGGTGTCGTAATCGGTGGACACCGTCTCCGGGTTGCAGTTGACCATGACGGTCTCATAGCCGGCGCCGGAGAGCGCCATCACCGCATGGCAACAGGCGTAGTCGAACTCGATGCCCTGGCCGATGCGGTTGGGCCCGCTGCCGAGCACGATCACCCGCGGCCGTTCGCTCGGCGCGACCTCGGTCTCGGCGTCGTAAGCGGAGTAGTGGTACGGGGTCTCGGAGGCAAACTCCGCCGCGCAGGTGTCGACGGTCTTGAACACCGGCCGGATGCCGGTGCGGTGGCGGAACGCCCGGACCACGTCCTCGGAGGTGCCGAGGATCTCGGCGAGCTGGGCGTCGGAGAACCCGGCTCGCTTGGCCCGCCGGATGCCCGCCGGATTGCGGCTGATCGTCGCCGCGGTCTCGTTGAGGAAGACGAGCTGGTCGACGAACCACGGGTCGATCCCGGTGACCCGGGTGACCTCGTCGGGATCCGCGCCGGCGAGCAGCGCCTGCTGGACGGTACGCAACCGGCCGTCGTGGGGAACCCGCGCGGCTTCCAGCAGGTCGGCGGCGTCCGCCTCGGGCGGGACGAAGGAGAACACCGAGCCCGGGGCCTCCATCGAGCGCAGCGCCTTCTGCAGCGCCTCGGCGAAGCTGCGGCCAACCCCCATCGCCTCGCCGACGGACTTCATCGTCGTCGTGAGCGTCGGGTCGGCACCGGGGAACTTCTCGAACGCGAACCGCGGCACCTTCACCACGACGTAGTCCAGCGCCGGCTCGAAGGCCGCGGGCGTGGTGCGGGTGATGTCGTTGGGGATCTCGTCGAGGGTGTACCCGAGCGCGAGCTTCGCCGAGATCTTCGCGATCGGGAAGCCGGTCGCCTTCGAGGCCAGGGCCGAGGACCGCGACACCCGGGGGTTCATCTCGATGACCACCTGCCGGCCCGTCGCCGGGTCGACGGCGAACTGGATGTTGCAGCCGCCGGCGTCGACGCCGACGGCCCGCATCACCGCGATCGCCATGTCCCGCATGCGCTGGTACTCGCGGTCGGTCAGGGTCATCGCCGGCGCCACCGTGATCGAGTCGCCGGTGTGCACCCCCATCGGGTCGACGTTTTCGATCGAGCAGACCACGACCACGTTGTCCGCGCGGTCGCGCATCAGCTCGAGCTCGTACTCCTTCCAGCCGAGGACCGACTCCTCCACCAGCACCTCGGTCGACGGGCTCGCGGCCAGTCCGTCCGCCGCCATCCGGCGCAGCTCGCCGGAATCATGGGCGAAGCCGCTGCCGGCGCCGCCGAGGGTGAAGCTGGGTCGCACGACCACCGGGTAAGAGAACTCCTCCCCGGCGGCCAGGCACTCGGCGACGGTGTGGCAGATGGCGCTGCGCGCGGTCTCGCCGCCGACCGCGGCGACGATGTCCTTGAACGCCTGACGGTCCTCCCCGGCGCGGATCGCGTCGATGTTCGCGCCGATCAGACGGACCTCGAAGCGGTCCAGGACACCGGCGTCGTGCAGGGCGACGGCGGTGTTCAGCGCGGTCTGGCCCCCCATGGTGGCGAGGATCGCGTCGGGCCGCTCCCGTTCGATGATCTTCGCGACGATGTCCGGGGTGATCGGCTCGACGTAGGTCGCGTCCGCGATCCCCGGATCGGTCATGATCGTCGCCGGGTTGCTGTTGACCAGGATGACCCGCAGGCCCTCCGCGCGCAGCACCCGGCAGGCCTGGGTACCCGAATAGTCGAACTCGCACGCCTGGCCGATCACGATCGGCCCGGAGCCGAGGACCAGGACACTGCTCAGCCTTTCCCGCGGATCGCTCGCTGCGCTCCTGACCCGCGGGGACCCCTGGCTCGTCGAACCACTCATCGTTCACTCCCGACAGATCTCTCGCCACGCTCCCGGGTGTCCGCCATCAAAGCGCGGAACCGCTCGAACAACGAGGAGGCATCATGCGGCCCCGGCGCGGCCTCCGGATGGAACTGCACGCTGAAGGCCGGCACGTCCAGACACTCCAATCCCTCGACGACGTTGTCGTTGAGGCCGCGGTGGCTGACCACCACCCGGCCGAACGGGGTGTCGGTCACCCCGGTCAGCGGCGCCCGCACGGCGAACCCGTGGTTCTGGCTGGTGACCGCGATCCGCCCGGTCGCCATGTCCCCGACCGGCTGGTTCACGCCGCGGTGGCCGTAGGTGAGCTTGTACGTCTCGAAGCCGAGAGCGCGGGCCAGCAGCTGGTGCCCGAAACAGATCCCGAACACCGGGACACCGGCCCGCAGCACCGTCCGCAGCGCGTCAACCGCGTAGTCCGCCGCCGCCGGGTCGCCGGGACCGTTCGACAGGAACACCCCGTCCGGTTCGAGCGCCAGCAGCTGTTCGCCGATGGTGCGGGCCGGCAGCACGTGCACCTCGCAGCCCAGCGCGGCCATGGCGGCCGGCGTCGCGCGCTTGATGCCGAGATCGAGCGCGGCGACTTTGAACAGCGCGGCGCCCGCCACCGCCTCCACCACATAGGGGGTAGGGGTGGAGACCCGGGGCGCAAGATCCGCGCCGAGCATCTCCGGGGAGGCGCGGACCCGGTCGAGCAGGGCGTCGAGCGCCGCCGCCCGCTCGCCGTCCGCGCCGGAACCCGGGCCCGTGCCGACCGGGCCACCATCGGCGTCGGCGTCGGCGTCGAGCACGCTGCTGATCCCGCACCGCATCGAGCCGAGCTCACGCAGGTGACGGGTCAGCGCCCGGGTGTCAATCCCGCTGATCCCCACCACGCCGGCCGCGGCCAGCTCGTCGTCAAGCGTGCCCCGGGCGCGCCAGTTGGAGGCCCGCCGGGCGGGGTCACGCACGACGAACCCGGCGACCTGGATCCGCTCGGACTCGTAGTCCTCGTCGTTGACGCCGGTGTTGCCGATGTGCGGGGCGGTCATGATGACGACCTGGCCGTGGAACGACGGATCGCTCAGCGTCTCCTGGTAGCCGGTCATCCCGGTGGAGAACACGGCCTCGCCGAAGGTCTCGCCGATCGCCCCGTACGCCTCGCCGACGAAGCTGCGACCGTCCTCCAGCATCAGGACCGCTCGCGTCGGCGTCGTGGTGGGAGTGCTCACCGATCCTCCTTCAGCCTGTTGACCTCACCGAGCGGTGAGGTCAACGGGTCAACCGACGACCAGCCGGGGTCAGACTGATCAAGCTGTCCCGGGTGCACCCACCCGGGGCCCGATCCCGGATCCGCCGGCCGCTGATCGGGATGGCGCGAGTCGGGGCGGCGCGGGTCGGGGTGACCCTCATCCGGGTGTCGCCGATCGGGGAGTCGCTGGTCCGAGCGCCACCGCTCCGCGTAGGGCCGCCGGTCGGCGGGCACCGCCTGCTCGCCGCGGGCCTGGGCCCGCTCCCCCCGGGAACGCAGCCGAGGGCCGGTCCGGATCGCCGGCATCTCCTCGGTCGGCTGTCCGGAACCCGGTCGCTGCCCGGGCCGGCCCACCGTCCCGGGGCCGGGCGCGATGGCCCGCCCGCGGATCCGCGGGCGGATCCGCGGTACCGCGTGCGGTGAGGTGACGTCGCCCGGTGCCAGATGCGCGGGCGGGGGGCCGATCAGGTCGTGGACGGCGCGCACGACCTTGGGCTGACGGGCGCGGTCCTCGCCACGGAAACCGGTCTCCAGCTCGTGCCCGCCGAACGACCACGCGATGACGATCAGACGCCCGGGAGCGGAAACCTTGCCGGCGTGCGCCCGCTCCAGCCGGGCACCGCGGACGGCCTCGCGCGGGATCCAGAACGCCTCCCCGGGGCGGTCCACCCGCACCCCGGTCTCGTAC
>NZ_CDWRCK010000049.1:0-20267 GCF_977927595.1 Frankia sp. CcWB3 | reverse complement strand
TGTGTATCGACCCCCACGCGTTCGTACCAATTCCCGCTTCTCCGGTGAAGATGACGGACGAAGGGCCGGAAGGATGGTGAAGGATGGTGACGGACGAGACCGCAGGGGCGGCCCGGCCCGCGTCGATCGCGCGGGTGACCGTCCGCTACTGGGCCGCCGCCAGGGACGCCGCGGGGGTGCCCCAGGAGGAGATCGGCGCGGATACGCTGGCCGCTCTGCTCGATGTCGTCGCGGCCCGCCACGGCGGGGCCCTGCCGGCGCTGCTGCGACGGTGCTCCTACCTCGTCGACGACCAGCCCGTGGGCCGGCGGGATCCGGCGGGGGTCATCCTGCGTGACGGTTGCGTCGTCGAGGCCATCCCTCCCTTCGCCGGGGGATGACGCTGTTCGTCGCCGGCCCGAGGCCGCGCCTGGCTGGGACGGCGCGACGTGAGCCGCCCGAGCCGGACATGACAGCATGGGCCGGTGAGCGCAGGCGATCCTGGCAGGCCCCACGGCGTCCTCGTCCCGGACGAGGCTGCGTCCATCCCCGCAGCCCGCTGGGCGCCGGGCGCTTTGCCGTTGGCGGCCCTGGTGGCTACCGGCCTGGTGATGGCGGCCGCAGCCCTCGGCACGGGAGCCCTCGCGGCGGTCCTCATCGTCGAACAGATCGCGTTTGCCTGGGCCTGGGTCCGGATACTCCGGGCGTCGACCGGCACCACCCTGCTCGTGGCGGCCTGGGGTGTCCTCGGTGACGTGGTTCTGTTGGCCTCGGACCGGCACAGCTACGGATCGTTGGCCGGAGTCGTCGGGATCGCCGTGGCGGTCGTGATCCTCTACCAGCTCGCCCGACGCCGGTCAGCTCCCGTCTCCGGGGCAGGCCCGGTGTCCGCCAATGGTTCGAGTCCGGTGTCTGCTAATGGTTCGAGTCCGCCGCCCGGTCCCGCCGGGCGGGTCGGTGCGGATCTTGCTGCGGCGCTGAGTGGGATCATCTTCTGTGCGCTTTTTGCCGGTTACCTTGCGCTGCGCGCCGGGTCCGGCGCGCACTATCCGGCCGATCTGCTGGTCATCGCCGGCCTCCTCGGCGCGGGTGGCACGGTCGTGGTGGGCCGGCTAGTGGGATGGGCGGGCGTTCCGCTGGTGCCGGCCGGGGCGGTCGGCGTTCTGGCCGGCGCGGCGCTGGGGGCCGGCTTCGGTGCCCTCAACCCCGATCGTCTGACGGTGGGGGCCGCCGTCGCGATCGCCGCGGCGGGAGGGGCCGTGGCCGCCGTCATCGATCTGGTGCTGGCGCGGGCCCGTGACGCAGAGCCGCGGGTCGGCCCGGTCGCCACCTCGGCGCTGGTCGCGGACGTCCTGCTCACCGCCATCCTGCCGCTGGCCTCCGCGGCGCCACTGGTGTATTTCGTCGGGCGGCATCTGCCTGCGTGAGTCGATCGTCGGGCCGTGGCGGGGCTTGGACGGGAAGAGCCGGCCCGTCGGATGCTGTAGAAGCCGTGACCGGAATGTGGGTGTTGTCGGTGGCAACCGTGGCTGCGCTTGGACTGGGGGTGCTCATGCGGGCCCGGGACGGACGGTTCCGGCCGGTGGACGGCGGACTGCGGGCCGAATTCGCATCGTTGGGCGAGACGATGGGGGAGCGGGCGACGCTGCTGCAGTTCTCCACGGCGTTCTGCGCCCCCTGCCGGTCCACCCGTCGGGTGCTGGCAGGGGTTGCCGAGGTCGTGCCCGGGGTACGCCATGTCGAGGTTGATGCGGAGGCGCATCTCGACCTCGTCCGTCGGCTGGGGATCGGGCGGACTCCGACGGTACTGATCATTGACGGTCATGGCAGGGAGGTGCGGCGCGCAAGCAGTGCCCCGCCGACGCGTGCGGCGGTGTTCGCCACCCTCGAAGAGATCGTTTTCGATGGGATCAATCGGGCAGATGGTGATCCTTCGGATTCATCGTCGGCGGGTTAACACAGACGTGACGTTCACTGCTACCGTGACACGAACCATGTCCCAGATACAGCTTGTGAAGCGTCGCGCGGTCGACCTGTGCCGTGTACACAGCTGTCTGTGTCGTCTTTCCTGATCGTGGGTTGTGTCCCTCAGCCGTGATCGGCTGGCCCCGGTGCATCGCCACATCCGAGCGGGTAGTCCAAGCCGGAAGTCAGGAGAAGGCCTCGTGGTAGATCCTCGCGGTATGCGGTTCGCCGCTGCCGTCACCACGATCATGCTCGCCGTGGTACTGCTCGCCGGCAGCCGCTGGTTGCTGCTCGCGCAGACCGTGGTGTTCGGGGTGGGGGCGGTGGCCGGGGTCCGGTACGCGCCCTACGGGCTGGTGTTCCGTTCCCTGATCCGGCCGAGACTGGGGCCGCCCGCCGCCACCGAGGACGCCGCGTCACCCCGGTTCGCCCAGCTGGTCGGCGCGATCTTCGGCGTCGTGGGTCTCGTGGGATTCTTCGCGGGGATGCCGGCACTCGGTTACGTCGCGGTGGCCCTGGCCTTCGTGGCGGCTCTCCTCAATGCGGCGTTCGAGTTCTGTCTCGGGTGCCACCTGTATCTTTTTCTCCATTCGATAACCGTGAAAGGAGCACGCACATGAGCCGTGAGAAGGCGCTGGTCGACGCCTCGTGGGTCGAAGCGAACCGTAACGACCCGAAGGTCGTCCTGGTCGAGGTCGACGAGGACGTCTCCGCGTACGACAAGGGGCACATCCCGGGCGCGGTGCGTCTCGACTGGAAGTCCGAACTTCAGGACCCGGTCATTCGTGACTTCATCAGCAGGGAGCAGTTCGAGAAGCTTCTCTCCGAGAAGGGGATCTCGAACGACGACATCGTCGTGCTCTACGGCGGGAACAACAACTGGTTCGCCGCATATGCATACTGGTACTTCAGCCTCTACGGCCACGCCGACGTCCGTCTGCTCGACGGTGGTCGCAAGAAGTGGGAGCTCGACAGCCGTGAGCTGACCACCGAGGTCACCCCGCGCCAGCCCACCAGCTACCGCCAGCCCACCAGCTACACCGCCCCGGAGCCGCGCACCGACATCCGGGCCTTCCGCGAGGAGGTCATCTCCGCGATCGGCGAGAAGGCCCTGGTGGACGTCCGGTCGCCCGACGAGTTCTCCGGCAAGCTGCTTGCTCCCGCGCACCTGCCGCAGGAACAGTCCCAGCGGGCCGGACACATCCCCACGGCGAAGAACATCCCGTGGGCGAAGACCGCGAACGAGGACGGCACGTTCAAGAGCAATGACGAGCTGACCGGCCTCTACACCGAGGCCGGGGTCGACCTGTCCAGGGACATCATCGCCTACTGCCGCATCGGCGAGCGTTCGGCGCACACCTGGTTCGCGCTGCACGAGTTGCTCGACCTGCCGAACGTGAAAAACTACGACGGTTCGTGGACCGAGTACGGCTCGCTCGTCGGCGTGCCGATCGAGAAGGGCACGTGAGCCATGTGCGGCGCCATCAGCGGTGGACCATCTGTGGAGGGAATTGACGTGGCCAAGGAGACTGTGATTCAGGGGGTCGTGGTGCAGAGCGGGGAGCCGGTTTCGACCGGTTATGCCCGCCTGCTGGACGAAGGCGGCGATTTCACCGCCGAGGTTCCGCTGTCCGCGACGGGCCAGTTTCGTTTCTTCGCGCGGCCGGGGCAGTGGACCGTCCGGGCTCTTGTCCCCGGCGCGACCGGCGAGCGCAAGGTCGTCGCCCGTCAGGGTGAGCCGGTCGACACCCAGGTCGAGGTCGCGGCCTGACGTCGCGTTCTTTCGCCGGACGGGGACAACGGGTTTCTTCCGCTGTCCCCGTTCTCACGCTGCCCCGTTCTCATGCCCGGACCCGGCCACCGCGGTTGTTTCCCGCCGGTGGCACGACGGCCGAAGCGGTGCTCGCCGGTGGCGGAACCGTGGTCGGTACGGCGAAAGCCATCGGGCCGATCGAGAAACAGTGCAGACCGTTGTCGCGGGCGAACGCCACTGCGGAGCCCCGATCGGGGAACGGCGCGATGATCCGGTCGACCGCACGCTGGCCGGCGGCGGCGAAAAGGACGACCGCGAAGAGTACGTCGGCTTCTGCCATCATGCGATCATGAAAGCGCATCCCGGGAGGGTCTGAACACGTTTTCACGTGTTCCGTTCGTGGTCTGTCGTTGCGCGTGCGATGTCTTTTGCAAAGGCTCCGCCATACCGTGAATGAAGTGTGACTCTTGGTAGGCGGGCATCTCTTGGTGGAGGGCACTTGGAGACGCCTGCTCGGAGACGGCTCAGTCGGACACGCGGTGCAGGCGCGCGGACAGGTGCGACTGCATCGGCTTGCCCTCGGCCTCCATGTCGATCGCGTAGGCGAGATCGCCGCCCTCGACCAGGCCGTAGAGCCGCACCGACCGGGTGACGTCACGGGCGGTGGCGGTGCGGATCAGGACGTTGTGATCGAGATCGATACGGGTGCCGCTCACCGTGCCGACGTAGATCTCGGCGATACCGAACGGGTGGGCCAGCATCACCTCGACGACCGGCTTCCCGCCCTCCCTGGACTGGACCCGCCAGAACCCGGTCTCGGTC
Organism: Frankia sp. CcWB3; assembly: GCF_977927595.1. Lineage (NCBI taxonomy): Bacteria > Bacillati > Actinomycetota > Actinomycetes > Frankiales > Frankiaceae > Frankia > Frankia sp. CcWB3. The sequence goes on along the minus strand of NZ_CDWRCK010000049.1, from coordinate 15,748 downwards.
GCCAACGGGCTGCCGGGCTCGCGGCCGTCCCGGGGCTCGTCCGCCCACCAGGTGTGCGACACGTATCCCAGCGCCGGGCGGCCGTCCGCGGCGAAGGTGATCTCCTGGCCGTAGTGGAATCCGTCCAGGCCCTCGTAACCGCCGACCCCCTCGCCCCGCCAGGTCCCGACGAGGAAGGCCAGCGGTAGCAGGCTGGCGTGCAGATCAACGGTGTTCGTCGCCGCGCCGGACCGCGCCGATCCGGCCGCGGACCGCTTCCCGGCGCTCAGCGCTGACCCTCGTACAGCTTGTAGACCACGTAACCGGAGAACCAGGCGATCAGGACGGACATCGCCACCAGAAGCCCGGTGAAGAAGTAGTGCAGCACGCCTCTAGCCTAGACGACGAGATCACGGGACTCCTCGTGGCCGTACCGGTCCTGGTCACCTCAGGCGCCACGCGGCATAGCTGCGCGCCAGGGCGGCTTTTGGCAGACTGGCACGATGGCCCGCCCGCTCGTCGTCAAGGTCACCGCCGGGACGGATGCGCCGGAACGGTGTTCCCAGGCGTTCACGGTCGCGGCGGTCGCCGCCGCCGCCGGTACGGACGTCTCGCTCTGGCTTACCGGGGAGTCCGCCTGGTTCGCGCTGCCCGGCCGGGCGGAGGAGTTCAGCCTGCCGGAGGCGGCGCCGTTGCCCGATCTGCTCGCCGCCATCCTCGCCGAGGGGCGCGTCACCCTGTGCACCCAGTGCGCGGCCCGGCGCTCCATCGGCCCGGACGACGTCCTGCCCGGCGTCCGCATCGCCGGCGCCGCCGCGTTCGTCGACGAGGTTCTCGCGGACGGCGTGCAGGCCCTCGTCTACTGAGGAGCGCCCGGCCCAGACGTAACAGTCTGGACACAACGGCCTGGGTACAACGGCCTGGGTACAATGGGGGCGCGTGAATCGCCGGGAAGCACCGCGTCCTTCTCGGGATCGGGTCTCATCCCGGCTTCGTGGCCGAGCCGGCGTCGGCGGCCAGCTTGGCCCGCCACGCCTTCTCCCGCTCGATGGCGGAGGCGAATCCCAGCGCTATCGCCGGGTCGAAGTTCTCGTCGGCGTAGGAGCCGACGCAGCCAAGGAGGCGGTCGATCTCCTCCGCGGTGACCGCCAGCAGCGGGACCTGCCCGGTGAGGAAGATGTCACCGACCCGGTCGATGGAGAAGTGCACCCCGTAGGTCTTCGCGTTGCGGCCGAGCAGGAATCCGTAGGTGCCCGTCGCGTTCTCCGCCGGGGCGCGCATAAAAAACGCCTCGACGAGCAGGGTGTGGTCCTGCACGACGAGCCACGTCATCGTGCGCAGCTTGTGCTCGCCCTCCAGCGCGACGAGGAACGAGCCGGTGTCGACATGGTCGTAGGCGAGACCGAGATCCTTGAGCGTGTCCTCGATCACCACGTCGAGCCGGTTGCGTTCCGCCGCGTCGATGGGTGCCGTCATGGCTGGGGCCTCCCCGGTAGCTGGTAGACGATGCCGGTTCCGGCGGAGATCCTTTCTCAGACGGCGACGGCGGTGGGGCTCAGCGCGTGCCGGTAGCTGCGCAGCACGCCATGGGCCGTGGCCGACCAGCCGAACCCACCGGCCCAGGCCACCGCTCCGGCGGAGAGCCGGGCCCGCCATCGTGGCTGGCGCAGCAGCCGATCCAGCGCGTCAGCATAGACGGCGGGGGTCCGACCGGCGACGAGCAGCCCGGAGACACCGTCGGCGACCGCGGTGCACAGGCCCCCGACCGCCGCGGCGACCACCGGAGTGCCGCAGGCCTGGGCCTCGAGCGCGACGAGGCCGAAGCTCTCGCTGTGACTGGGGACGACGACGGCGGTGGCCGCGCGGTACCAGTGGACGAGCTCCTGCTGCGGGGCCGGCGGTTGGAAGCGGACGCGATCGGAGATCCCGAGAGACGCCGCGAGCTTGACCAGGGCGTCGGGTTGTTCCAGACCGGATCCGCTGGGGCCGCCGACCACGGCGACGGTGAGCCGCGAGCGGCGGGCGGGATCGCGCCGCAGCAGTTCCGCGGCGGCGCACAGCAGCAGATCGGGTGCCTTGAGCGGTTGGATCCGGCCGACGAACAACAGCAGGTCGTCGGCGGGATCCACGCCGACGCGGGCCCGGGACTGCGCCATGTCACCTGGCCGGAAGACCTCCAGGTCGACGCCGGGCGCGACGACGTCGATCCGGTCCGACGCCGCGTCGTACAGATCGGTCAGGTGCCGGTACTCGTCCGCCGTGGAGGCGAGCAGCCGGGTGGCCCCCCCGATGACCTCCTGTTCGCCGAGCAGCCGGCTAGGCGGCTCCGGGCGGTCTCCGGCTGCCAGCGCGCCGTTCTTGATCTTTGCCAGCGTATGGGAGGTGTGCACGAGCGGGACACCCCATCGCCGTGCCACCGCGAGACCGACCTGACCCGACAGCCAGTAGTGCGAGTGGATCACATCGAACCACCCTGGTTCGTGCCCGGCCTCGGCGCGCAGCAGAGCTGCGGTGAACGCACACAGCCAGGCGGGAAGATCCTCCCGGTGGATCTCCTCGTACGGGCCGGCGTCGACGTGGCGGACCGTCACACCCGGCAACAGCTCGGCCGAGGTCGGCAGCTTGCTGCTCACCGCGCGGGTGAACACCTCGACCTCCACCCCCAACGCCGCGAGCTGCCGCGACAGCTCGACGACGTAGACGTTGAGCCCCCCGGCATCGCCCGTTCCCGGCTGCTCCATCGGTGAGGTGTGCATGGACAGCATCGCGACCCGGCTGGGCCGCCCGCGCCGTTCGGGCTCACCGCGGACCTGGGCGGCGCCGCTTCTGATCAGACGCATCGAGCACCTCCGCATCTCCACATCTCCACGTCCCCGGCGCCTGCCCGACACGACCCACCCTGCTGTGGACGAACACGTCTCCAACCGTTCTACCCGGCCGGTTGTCAGGTCAACTGTTGGTCTCCCCCCTTCGGGGTCCCGGCCGGCCCCTGGTCCGCCGGCCTGCCGGTCTGCCAGGGTGGATCCGTGACGAACTCTTCCCGTCGGGCGCGGCGGCTCGCGGCCGGACGGGCGCGTGCCCTCGGGATGCCCACCCGGGGTACCACCGCGCCGAACCGGTTGCGACGGATCGATCGCTGGACGCTCGACGCGGCCGCCGCGCTGCTGCGTGGGGCGGCGGATCCCCTGGTCGTCGATCTCGGCTTCGGTGCGTCCCCGGTGACCACGGTGGAGCTCTACGAGCGGCTGCGAACGGTGCGTCCGGACGTGCGCGTCGTCGGCCTGGAGCTCGACCAGGACCGGGTCGCCCGGGCCGTCCCGGCCGCGAGACCTCCCGGGCTGCGGTTCACCCGCGGCGGGTTCGAGCTTCCGCCGCCGGGGGAGCGCCCGGTGCTGGTGCGTGCCCTGAACGTGCTACGGCAGTATCCCGAGGCTGCGGTCCCCGGCGCGTGGGCGACGATGCTGGCGCGGCTCGCCCCCGGCGGGATGCTTGTCGAGGGAACCTGCGACGAGACGGGTCGGCGCGCCTGCTGGTTCGGTCTTCCGGCCCCGGGAGCGGCGCCGGCCTGGCTGCCGTCCGGCGCGCGGAGCCCGGCCGGGCCCACGCTGACCCTCTCCGCGCATCTGGCGAGCCTCGCCCGTCCGTCCGAGCTCGCCGAGCGGCTCCCCAAGGCGCTCATCGAGCACAACGTACCCGGCCATGACGTCCACCGGCTGTTCACGGCCTTCGACCGCGCCTGGGAGCGGGCCGCGCCGCGGGCCGTCTTTTCCCCACGCCAGCGGTGGATCGCCGCAGTGGCGGATCTGCAGGCCCAGGGCTGGCCGGTCCGCGGCGACCGGCGGCGCTGGCGGCTGGGCGAGCTGACCGTCGACTGGCCCCCGGCGGGCGGTTCGGACGTTCTGCCGGCGCGGTGCGGGACGTCCCGGCGGAGATCTGGCGGGACGCCCCGGATCGTGGGTCCGTCGGTCCCGCGTTCAGTCGGCGGGACGGCGGGTCACGGCGATCTTGTCGAGCACCGTGAGGTCGTCCGCGCGGGGCTGCCACTGACCGGCCACGGCATTCGCGCGCACCTGGACCGGGCTGGTCGCGCCGGCGATGACCGAGGCGACCCCGGGCTGGGCGGCCAGCCCGCCGATCGCGACGTCCAGCAGCGACCGGTCCCGCTCCCGCGTAAAGGTTTCCAAGGCGTCCAGCCGGTCGAAGACCTCGTCGGTCAGCTCGTCCGGCCGGCCGGCCAGCCGGGTGCCGGCACCTCGTCGCGCTGGTACTTGCCGGTGAGCAGGCCGTTCGCCAGCGGGTAGTACGGGATGACGCCGATGCCGTACTTCTGGGCGGCCGGCACGAGCTCTGCCTCCACGCCCCGTTCCAGCAGGTTGTAGTGGTTCTGTGCGGAGATGAAGCGGGTCGCCCCGGACGCCCGGGCGGTCCACTCCGCGTCGGCGACCTGCCAGGCATCGAGGTTGCAGGCACCGATGTAACGGGCCTTGCCCTCCTTGACGATCTCATCGAGGGCCTCGAGCGTCTCCTCGATCGGCGTGAAGGCGTCCAGGGTGTGCAGCTGGTAGAGGTCGATGTAGTCGGTCTGCAGCCGGCTCAGCGAACCCTCGACCGCCTTGCGGATGTACCGCCGGGACGCCCGCGCGCTGAAGTCCTGGCCGTACATGCCGCCCATGTCGTTGCCAAATTTCGTGGCGAGGACGACATCGTCGCGGCGGCCTCGCAGCACGTGCCCGAGAAGCGTCTCCGAGCCGCCCTTGTTCCCGTAGGTGTCGGCCGGTGTCGAAGAACGTGATCCCGGCGTCGAGCGCCGCGTCGACGACCGCGCGGGTGCCGGTGAGGTCGACGCGCGAGCCGAAATTGTTGCAGCCGAGGCCGACGACAGACACCAGTAGTCCGGAGGATCCCAGCGGGCGATAGCGCATGAGTTAATACAACACATCGGACCACGGGCCCCGGGCACCAGGCCCCGGACCCGTAGTCGACCGGAACACGTCAATGATTGCCCGTTGGTGTTCCGGTGTGTCGATGTTCGCGGGCCGTTACTTCTCTGGGGCGGCCTCGGTCACGGCCCGGCCGACCGCCTCGGCCGCCTTGCGGCTCGAGGTGCGTGCGGCGCGGGTCTGGCTCACTGCCGTCCGGGTGTGCTGCACCGCCTCCTCCGTGGCCGGGCTGCGCCGGATGCTCGCCACCCGCTTCTCCCCCCGAGTGGCGAAGCTGTTGTAGAGGTGGGTGGCGCGTCCCTGCAGGTCGGAGATCTGGGAGGTGACGGTGGCCGGCAGCGCACGCACGGCCGTCCCGACCTGGGTCGGGACCCGCGCCGCCTGGGTGGGCAGCGCGCCGACCCGGTCGGAGATCTTCCGAACCTCGGTGCTGGTGGTCGTCGGCAGGGCGAGCAGCTTCGCCACAGCGAGATCCGCCGCTCCCACCGACGCGTAGAGCGGCTTGCGCACCTCCGCCAGCGGAACCTTGACCTCGGCCCTCGCCTCGGCCGTGTCCTCCTGGGTCTGCGTGCTGACGCGGGCGGTGGGACGGCTCGCGGGGCGATTCGTCGTGCGCGTGGTGGCCATGATGTCTCCCTCGGTTCGAAGATTCGTTGATTTCGTGTAGAGATTTCTTGTTAGCGATTCGTCGCCGACGGGTGAAAGGTCGGGTAAATGATGCGAGGGTCAGGGTGGTGATATGCCGTACAGGAACGGAGTCCTGCTTGTCGCCGCAGTCCCCGCCGGTCGACCTAGGTCTGATCGACCGGGTTGTCGGTGGTCGGCTGCGGAGCCGGTGCTGCCGGGGCGGGTGTGGACGCGGGGGGAGCGCCGGTGATCGGACTGCTCTCGGCCCTCGTCGCCGTCGGTTCGCCTCCTGTGGCCTTCGATCGCCTGGTGCGGCCCGTGGCGGTTCCCGGTGACGGCCTGCCCGTACCGTCCGACGGGGCCGACCGTGCCGCGGTGGTGGTGCCGCCCCGGGATGTCGTTGACGCCTCTCGGGCGGATTTCCGTTTCGTCGTCGGCTCCGCGAAGGTCGGTCCCGCGGTGGCGGCCGAACCCCGTGCGGACGACGAACCACCGATGGCGGCTGGACTCGCGGTCGGGGCGGCGGGCTCGCCAGGGACGAACCCGCGCGACCCGGCCTCGGCGTCGCCGTCCGGGTGGCCGCGGCCGGCCCGCGCCGCGATGGCGTTCTCCCGGCAGAACGCCTCGTAGATGTCGAGCACGACCTGCTTCTGTCGTTCGGACAGGGATTCGTCCGCGAGCACGGCAGCCATGACGTTCTCTCCGCCCTGCCGTTTCTCCAGAATTCCGGCCTGCACGTAGAGCACTTCGGCGGAGATGCGGAGCGCCTTCGCGATCTGCTGAAGAATCTCCGCGGACGGCCGCCGGAGGCCTCGCTCGATCTGGCTGAGGTAAGGGTTGCTCACCCCGGCCTGCTTGGCGAGTTGACGAAGGGAGATCTGTGCGGTGTGCCGCTGATCGCGGATGAAATCACCGAGATCGCGCACATTCAGGGCCGCCACCGGGTCGAACGCCTCCTTCGCCGGAGGGCGAGGCGGGTTGCCGCGCCCATGGCGGGCGCCCCGCCATCCGTGAACCTCGGCATACGGCTGGACCCTGCGGCCGAGGACGCCGAGGACGACTGCCCGCCGAGAGCCCGCCGTCCGTGGACGCTGCGATTCAGGGGAGGCCATGGTGCCTCGGCAGGCTCCGGCCGGTACGGAAACGAGTGCGCCGCCACAACACATCACCAACGCAGCCGACGATACGTCGGGTTGCTAACTCTGGCAAGCGGTCAGTTAGCGATCTTTGGACGTGTCCGCCCCGAGGTGCACCACCTGGTACTCCGCGGACCGTCGCCCCTGTGACCACGGCAGATGCCGCAGTTCCCCGTTTTCGGGCCCACCCGAAGCGCCCGTGCCTGCCGGCGCGGCTCAGTCGTTGTGGGACTGTCCCTCGGCCTGGGCCAGCCAGGCCCGCTGAGTGGCGAGGGCGGACTCGGTGTCGGCGATCTCCTTGGTGCGTCCGGCGGCCCGGGCCCGGGCCAGCTTCGCCTCCAACTTTGCGACGGATTCCCGCAGCTTCGTCACGAATGGTGAGGAGGAGAGGGATCGCTGGGCCCAGCGAGCATCGGAGGCCTCGCGCAGCTTGTCGCCGATGGCCGCCATCTGCCGCTCCAGGGAGCCCGCGATCTCCCGGGGGACCCGTCCGATCTCGTCCCAGCGGTCCTGGATCTCCCGGAGACGACGCAGCGAGCGGTCGGTATCGGCCGGATCCAACGCCGTCGCCTCGGCCAGCAGTTCCTCCTTCTTGACCTGGTTTTCGCGCAACTCGGCGTCGCGCTTGGCATTGGCCTCGTTGCGGCGGGTGAAGAAGGCGTCCTGTGCCGTACGGAAGCGGCTCCACAACGCGTCGTCGATATCCTTCGCCGCGCGACCGGCGGCCTTCCAGTCGGCGAGCAGCGCCCGGTAGCGGGCGGTCGTGCCGGCCCAGTCGGTGGAGTCGGACAGCGCCTCCGCCTCGGCGATGATCGCCTCCTTCCGTTCCCTTGAACGGGCCCGCTGCGTGTCGAGGGCGGCGAAGTGCGCGGTCCGGCGGCGGGTGAACTCGTCCCGGGCCGTGGCGATGCGCCGCCACAGCGCCGAGTCGGTGCGCTTGTCCAACGAGCCGGCGGCGCGGAACTCCTCGGCGAGCGCGCGGAACCGCTCCCCGGCGGTCTTCCACTCCGAGCTGCGGCCGAGCCGTTCGGCCTCGGCGACCAGCTGCTCCTTGGCCGCGGCGATCCGGCCGGCCCGCTCGGCCCGCTCGGCGGCGAGCGCGGAGCGATGTTCCTCAGTGGCGGCGACCACGGCCTCCAGCCGCGTGCGCAGCGCCTCCAGATCACCGACGACCGCGGCCTCGTCGAGGGAGCCGAGCAGCCGGCGGGCGCTGCCGACGATCCCGGCCGGATCAACCCCGCTGACCGTCAGCCGCCGTTCGAGCAGCTCGACCTCGGCGGACAGATCGTCGAAGCGGCGTTCGAAGTGGGCCAGACCCTCGCGGAGACTGCCGGCACGCCATGATCCGACGGCACGTTCGCCGCTGGCCGTGCGAACGAAGACCGTGCCGTCGTCGGCGACACGCCCCCAGGCGGAGGCGTGGTCGGGCTCGCTGCGGTCGCTCATGGTGTTCCCGAAGATCGACTGACGTTTCCTGCCATTCTTGCAGGCGTTGGCCGTTGAGGGGACAGCCGCCACGGATCGGTCACCACGATTCGCCGTCGACCGGGTGCGGCGCGTCGGCCGTGGGGGTCGATCCGAGCCGTCGGCGGTGTTGCGTGGGCCGTCGGCGGTGTCGCGTGGGATGTGGACGGACCGGACGACACGTGCAGGCACCGGCTGCTCCCCCGCGGGAGCCACCCCGTACCGGCATCCCGGCACAGGTGGGGCCAGGATGCATAACCGTGACGCGTGAGGTGGGTGGTAGCCGGGCGGGCTGGCGAGTCGGCGTGTTGTTGCTGCCGGCGTTCGTGGGACTCGGTGTTTTCGTCGTCGGGCCCGCGTTGATGTCGGCGTTCATCGCGGGCACGGACAAGACCCTGACGGGGCCGCGTTTCGACTGGGTCGGCACGGCGAATCTGCGTACCGCTCTCTCTGACGCGGACCTGGCCGGCGCCGTGCGCAACACGCTGCTGTACTGCGCCCTCACGGTGGTACCGGCGGTCGCGATCGGGCTGGCGCTCGCGCTGGCCGCCGAACGGGTGACCCACGGTCGGGCGCTGGTGCGATGTGCGCTGTTTCTGCCGGTCAGTGCGAATATTGTGGCCATGGCGGTCGTGTTCGCCTACATGTTCGACAGTAGCCCCGACGGTCTCGCGAACACCATCGTCGGGCTGTTCGGGGTGGCTCCGGTCGACTGGCTCGGCGACACCTCGACCGCGTTGCCGGTGGTGGCCCTCGTCGGTGGTTGGCGGCTGACGAGCTTCGTCTTCGTCGTCTATCTCGCTGGGTTGACGGCGGTCCCGAGATCGGTGTACGAGGCGGCGGACGTGGACGGCATCCACGGATTCGCCCGGCTGCGTCACATCACCCTGCCGCTGCTCGCCCCGACGACGATCTTCCTGGGGGTGTTCGTCACCATTTTGACCCTGCAGACCTTCGAAACGGTCGCGGTGCTCACGAAAGGTGGCCCCCTGGACTCCAGTACGACGATCATTTACTACATTTACGAGGTCGGCTTCACTGGATCGTTCCGCATCGGATATGCCTCGATGATCGCCCTGATGCTGTTTGTCGTGATCGTGGCACTGGGTGCCGCTGGTGGGCTGCTCGGGCGCCGCATCCGACGCACACGGGAGGCCGCCGCGTGAGCGTCGACACCTCCAGCCCGGTGCCCGGGCCCACGCCCCGTGGCCACGCCGTGCGGCGAGCCTCGCGTCGGCGGGCCCCGCAACCGGGATCGGCGCCGGCGCCGATCCCGGCATCGCGGCGCGGTCGCCGCCGGTCACCGGCCGGACCGACGATCGGGCGTCTCGTCCTGCTCACGATCGGCATCGTCGCGGCCGTCCTACCCTTCGTCTGGATGGTGCGGACCGCCATCGGGCCGCGGCAGACCGCGCTGGCGCTGACGTCGAACCCGATCCCGTCCAGCATCGACCTGAGCTCGTTCGACCGCGCCTGGTACGCTGGTGATCTTGGACCCGCCCTGCTCACGGGGGTGGCGGTGAGCCTGGCGATCCTCGCGTTGCAGCTCGCGACGGCGATCCCGGCCGCCTACGCCTTCGCCTGTCTGCGCTTTCGCGGGTGTACGGCCGCCTTCGCGGTGGTACTCGCCACCCTGCTGGTGCCGACCCAGATCACCGCCGCGCCGAACTACGTCACCATTTCCGCGCTCGGACTCGCTGACACCCGGGTCGGCCTGGTCCTGCCGTTCATGACACACGCGGCGATGATCTTCATGTTCCGGCAGTACATGAGCACCATCCCGGGGTCGGTCCTGGAAGCCGCGCGGATGGACGGGCTCGGTACCTGGCGGACGCTGTGGACGATCATCGTGCCGCTCGCCGCGCCCGCGATCGCCTCCGTATCGGTGTTCAGCTTCCTGTTGTCGTACAACGAGTACCTGTGGCCGCTGCTGGTCGCGCGGTCGCCGGACATCGCCACCCCGCCGCTGGCGCTCGCGCGCCTGATGACCGACTCCTCCTCCGTCATTCCGGACTTCACCGAGCTCGCCGCGGCCGCGCTGATCATCAGCCTGCCGTCGCTCGTCGTCTTCGTCGTCGCCCAACGCCGTCTCGCCGCCGGAATCACCGGTACGGGTGCCGGTGCCTGAGAGGAGGAACGTGTGATCCGTATTCGCCGAATGCTGCCGCTGCCCGTCGCCGCTGCGATGATCATCCTGACCGCGTGCGGCGGCGGTGGTGACGCGGGCCCGGCAGACCCCGCGGAGAGCCTGCGCCCCACGGCCCGCCCGGCCGGTGCCGGCGTCGACAACGTGGCGGGCGCCAAGGCGTCGCCCGCCTGCGTGGCCCAGGTCAAGAGGCTGCGGATGTCCGCCGTCGGCACGCTCAACGACGTCGCGAAATCCGGCAAGGCCTATCTGGAGAAGGCGCATCCCGGCCTCACCGTGGACCTCAACACGAGCGCGCCGGACTACACCTCCCTCGTCCAGCAGATCAGCGCCGACCGCTCGGCCGGCCGTTCCGTCGACGTGGCGGTCGCCGGCTTCGACCTGCTCCCGACCTTCGCCCGGGACCTCGGCGCCCAGGAGCTCTCCCCGCGCCTGCTGCGCGCGTCCTACGACCAGCGGCTGGTCGGCCTCGGGCAGGTCGCCGGGAAGCAGATCGGCATTCCTCAGCAGGTGTCGTCCCTGGCCCTGGTCTACAACCTCGACGTGCTGCAGAAGGCCGGCGTCGATCCGGCGACGCTGGGCACGACCGACGGGGTGATCGTCGCCGCCGACAAGATCAAGGCTTCGGGTCAGAACATCCAGCCCCTCGACCTGCCGACCGGCCAGCAGTTCGGGCAGTGGATCCTCAACACCCTGGCCAGCTCCAAGGGGACGTCGATCCAGGACGCGAACGGTCGGCCCGCCCTGCACACCCCGGCGGCCCGCGAGGCCGCCGCGTTCCTCGCGAAGGCCGCGAGCTACGGCACGCACTCCGCCGACCCGACCCAGCAGGGCCTGCTGCGGTTCGGCATCCGCCGGCAGACGGCGATGACCGCCGTGACAGTGGCCTCCGTGGCCGGTGGGCTAAGGTTCATCGCGGGGCAGGGGACTAAGGGTTTCCGGGCCGGCGCGGTCCCGTTCCCGACCCTGCCCGGCGGGACCCAGCACCCGGTCGCGGGCGGCAACGCGCTGACGGTCCTGTCCACCGACCGCTGCCAGCGGGAGATGGCGACCGAACTGGTCGTGTCGCTGCTCTCGCCGGACGTCGTGGCCGCGAGCACGGAGGCGTTGAGCTACATCCCGGTGGATACTCAGGCTGTCAGCCAGCTCGGGTCGTTCTACGAGACCTATCCGCAGCTCAAGCCGTTCAACGCACTAATCCCCTCGCTGGTGAAGGCGCCGGCCTGGAGCGGGGCCCGCGGCGGGGAGGTCCCGAGCGCGATCTCGGACCAGGTGCAGCGCATCCTCAAGGGTGAGGACTCGGTCAGGGCTCTCGCCGCGGCCCAGAGCCAGGCTGTGGAACTCACCCGTTGACCGGCGGACGCCGTGGGAGAGACCGATGACCCGGATCACGGAACCGGCCGACGGACCCGTCGCGGTGACGGCCGCCACCGTGGGGGTGCCGATCGAGATCGACGGGCTGAGCCGGTCGTTCGGCCCGGTCCATGCGCTGCGCGACGTCACCCTGACGGTTGCGCCGGGGGAGATCGTCGCGCTGCTCGGACCGTCCGGCTCGGGTAAGTCGACGCTGCTGCGGATTTGCGCCGGGCTCGAGGAGCCGACGTCGGGTGATCTGCGTTTCGGCGGGGTCAGCCAGCTTGGCGTCGCACCCCACCGCCGGGACGTGTCTATGGTCTTCCAGCATTTCGCGCTCTACCCGCATCTGACGGCGCTGGAGAACCTCACCCTGGCGTTGCGTTACGGCCGTGGCCTGCCGAAGGCCGCGGCGGTGGCCCGGGCCCGTGAGACGCTGGACATGCTCGGCATCGGTGAGCTGGCAGCTCGCCGGCCCGCGAAGATGTCCGGGGGCCAGCGCCAGCGGGTCGCGATCGGCCGGGCACTCGCGACCCGGGCCCGGGTGATCCTGTTGGACGAGCCGATGTCGGGGCTTGACGCCCAGCTCCGGGTCGATCTGCGGGTCGAGATCGTGGGCCTGCTGCGCCGGCTCGGCACCACCGCTCTGTTCGTCACGCACGACCAGGCCGAGGCGATGGCGGTCGGTGACCGGGTCGCGGTGCTCAGCGGCGGCCGGTTGCAGCAGATCGGGACGCCCGACGAGATCTACGACCGGCCCGCCACGCGCTTCGTCGCGGCATTCGTCGGCAGCCCGCCGATGAACGTCCGGGAGGGACGCTGGCATGACGGCCAGCTGCGCGGGGACGGATTCGCCCTGGCCGCCCCCGCCGGCGCGACGGCGTTCGGAGTCCGGCCCGAGCACCTGGTCCTGGCTGCGGGGGCTTCCACCGGATCAGGATTGGGACCGGCGGACGCCGTGGTGGCGCCGGTGGCGCTGGCGTCGCTGGCGTCGGATGCGCTGCGGGTGACCGGTGAGGTCGTGGTGAGCGAGCGGCTCGGAGCGGAGCGGACGGTGCACGTCCGGACCTCCGCCGGGGTGCTCGCCGTCCGGGTCGACGCCGCTCAGGTGCTCGGCGTGGGCATGCCGGTCACCCTGCGCGCACCGCTGTCCACCCTGACCTTCTTCGACGCAGCCGGCGCCCGGATCTGACGCGGCGCGGCCTCGCCCCGCCGCGGCCGTCCCCTTCCCACCGCGCGTCCAGTCCGATCGGCGCCGCGTGAACCGCGGAGGGGCCCTTCCCATGGGCATGTCCCCGACTGCCCGATTCGCAACGGAATTCCTGACCGGCCGACGTGGTCGTGTTCGGTCGAAACAGGAATATAACGCGCTTTTTTCGGACGGCTCGGCGGACATGCGTGCAATCAGGGCCCGCCAGTGGTCCGGGAGTGACCTCTGTGCACGCATCGCACCGGAGTCGTCTCTTGGAGCACCAAGATGTCGCGACATAGCGTTAGTAGGTGCTCACGGAAGTGGCCCTGGAGATGCGACTACGAGGAGAACGTCGATGCTGACGGATAACGCTCATGCCTGCACTCATCCGCTTGCGTTCGTCCGAGCCCAGCGCGGGTGGTCCTATCAGCGTCTGGCGCGGGTCGTGGCCCGCCGCGCACGTGACCTCGGGGTGGCGAACATGGCCGCCGAGCGGCAGAAGGTCTGGCGCTGGGAGCACCGTGGTGTCGTGCCCGACCGGGTGTCCCAGCTCGCGCTCGCCGCGGAGCTCGGCGTGCCCAACGATCGCCTGGAGTCGCACCCCTGGCCCGCGTGGCTACCGACCGGCGACGCGGTGCGCACCGAGTACCCGTGGACGCCGGGCGGCAGCATAACCTCGATCATGGACGTCGTCGAGGACGCGCTCTCCGACCGCCGCGGCTTCCTGACGATCACTGGGGTCGGGGTGGCGGAACTCGCGACGCAGTGGCTCGGCATGGAACCGGCCCGGCTGGCGGCGGCCTTGAACGGGGGACGGGTCGACGACCAGATCGTGAACCGGATCGAGCACAACATCCCCGGGCTGCGGGTCATGGATGAGCGGCTCGGCGGGGAGAGCGTGCGCCGGCTGGTCGACGCCGAGCTCGGCGTGGTGGCGGACCTGCTGGTGCGTGGGTCCTACACCGAGCACGTGGGCCGTCACCTGCATTTGGTGGCCGCGGAGCTCGCCCGGTTCGCGGGGTGGGTCTCGTTCGACGCCGGCTTCCAGACGGCCGCTCAGCGGTACTGGATCACCGCGCTGCATGCCGCGCACGCCGGCGGGGACCGCATGCTCGGTGCGAACGTGCTGAAGAACATGTCCCTGCAGTGCGTGGACTTCGCCCGCCCGCGGGAGGCGGTGGATCTGGCCGAGGCCGCCGTGGCCAGCGCCGGGGGAGCGTCCGGTCGCGTCGGCGCCATGCTGCACATGCGGCGGGCCCGTGCCCACGCCGCGCTCGGGGAGGCCAGCGCCTGCGCGCAGGCGCTGGCCTGCTCGGAGGAGGCGATGGTCACCGCGCGGCCTGAGGACCCCGCCTGGTCGTCCTACTTTGACGAGGCCGAGTACCAGGCGCAGATCGGCAGCTGCTACATCGATCTCGGTCACCTCACGCAGGCGGACCGGTGGCTGGAACGCTCCCTGGCGATCCACCCGGACTCCCGGGCCCGGGACCGGGCCACCTACCTGCTCCGGTGGGCCGCGGTCCAGATGGATCTCGGTAACGTCGATCACGGGTGCGAGCTGACCCGCCAGGCCCTGCCGATGCTGGAGGCGACGCGATCCAAGCGCAACGCCCGCCGGGCCGACGAGCTGCGCCGCCGGCTGCGGCGGCACGGCACCGACCCGGCGGTGCGGGAACTCGATCAGCTCCTCGCCCGGACCGCCTGAGCCGGCCGGAACCCGAGCCGGCCGGGAATCAGGGACGCAGCCGCCCGGCGGGACGCTTCGGCACCGTCGTGGCCGGTTCGTCGTCCGGATCGATCGCGGCGGCCAGCGGCGCGCCGTCGGGATCGGCGGCGACGAGGGCGGCATCCGCCGGCACGGACCGCTTGATTACCGCCAGGGCGATGGGGCCGAGTTCCTCGTGGACCTCGGAGCTGCCGACGAACCCGACCTCGCGCTCGCCGACCGTGACGGGAGAACGGGGCGCCGCCACCGTGCCGTCGAGATGCAGCAGTACCAGCCGCCGCGGCGGGCGACCGAGGTTGTGTACCCGGGCGACGGTCTCCTGCCCGCGGTAGCAGCCCTTGTCCAGGTGCACGGCGCTCGCCAGCCACCCCACCTCGTGCGGAATGGTGCGATGGTCGGTCTCCCGGCCGAGCCGGGGCCGTCGGGAGGCGATGCGCATGGCGTCGAAGGCGGACAACCCGGCCAGACCCGCCCCGGCGGCGCGCAGCCGCTCGACGGTGCCGGTCAGGTCGGCCCGGCCGACGAGGAGGTCGACGCCGTGGGGGATCCGCCGGACCAGCGTGCCCGTCCCGGTGCGAGCGACCGGGTAAGGACCGGTGATCGGTGCCCCGACCGGGTCGGGTGCCTGTGGTTCGGGCAGGTCCAGGCCGGGCGCGCCGTCACTCGGCCCGTCCAGCGCCGCGGCCGCGACCTGCGCGGCCCTTGGCCCGAGCACGCTGAGCACCGCCGTCACCGCGCCGATGTCCGTCGGCTCCACTCGGAGCATGAAGCGCATCGACTCCAGGTAGCGCAGCAGGGCGCCGCCGGTGCCGGGCTCGACGTCCACCCAGGTGGACGTGCCGTCGTCGGCGAGGACGAGATGGTGTTCGACGTGGCCGTGCGGGGAGAGCACCAGCGCCTCGGTGCCCCGCAGTGCGCCCAGCGCAGACAGATGCTGAGAGGTAACGCTGTGCAGCCAGGAGAGCCGGTCGGGGCCGGAGATGCGCAGCACGTCCCGATGCGATCTGTCGACGACGGCGGCGCCGTCGCGCACTGCGCGCTGTTCCCGTAGCGGATCGCCGTAGTGGGCGGCGACCACGGCGTCTTCGGCAGTGCCGGCCACCGCACCCGGCAGGCCGAGCAACGGGGAGAGCGAGGCGGACGTCGTGAGGGACCCGGCGGTCATGGAACTCAGTCTAGGTCTGT
>NZ_CDWRCK010000048.1:3976-20995 GCF_977927595.1 Frankia sp. CcWB3 | reverse complement strand
CAACCACCCCCGACGGCTCCCCCAGGAAGTTCGCCGAAGGCGAGCTGACGGAAACCCCGAACGGCGCCCTACGCCAGGGGCCCCCGCATTGCGGCGAAGCCGCCATGCGGGGCTAGGCCCACAGCTGCCCTTCCAGGGCGGCCTCGGCTTCTTCGAGGGTGCCGGCGTAGGCGCCAGTGGACAGATACTTCCAGCCACCGTCACAGACGATCAGGACTATATCGGCCGACTTGCCCTCCTTTACCACCCGCTCGGCCTGCGCGAGCGCCGCGTGCAGGATGGCCCCGGTGGAGATCCCGGCGAAGATGCCCTCCTCTTGCACCAGCTCGCGGGTACGACGCAGCGCCTCCCGCGGACCGACCGAGTATCGCGAGGTGAGCACCGACGGGTCGTACAGTTCGGGAACGAACCCCTCGTCGATGTTGCGCAGCCCGTACACCAGCTCGCCGTAGCGCGGTTCGGCCGCGACGATCGAGATGTCCGGCACCCGTTCCTTGAGGTAACGGCCGGTTCCCATGAGGGTTCCGGTCGTGCCGAGGCCCGCCACGAAGTGCGTGATCTCGGGCAGGTCCTCGAGAATCTCCGGCCCGGTCGTCTCATAGTGCGCCTGGGCGTTCGCCGGATTGCCGTACTGGTAGAGCATCACCCAGTCGGGGTTCTCGGCGGCCAGCCGCTTCGCGACGGCGACCGCCTCGTTCGATCCGCCGGCTGCGGGCGAGAACCTGATCTCGGCGCCCCACATCTGCAGGAGCTGACGGCGCTCGATCGAGGTGTTCTCCGGCATCACGCAGATCAGCCGGTAGCCCCGCTGACGACAGGCCATGGCCAGCGAGATCCCGGTATTACCGGACGTCGGTTCGAGCACGGTCGCGCCCGGAGTGAGCAGACCGCGCTTCTCGCCGTCGGCGATCATCCACAGCGCCGCCCGATCCTTGATCGAACCGGTCGGGTTGTCCTGTTCCAGCTTCGCCCACAGCCGGGCATCCGGCGACGGCGACAGTCGCGGAAGCCCGACCAGCGGGGTCCGGCCGACGGAGTCGGCCAGGGAGGAGAAACGCATGAGTCGGGACCCGTCGCTCGCGTCAGTGCTGCCCGGGCGACATGCCAGGCGACACCACGGCCGGCCCCTCGCTGCCCGGAACTTTGGCACTGCCCGGAACTTCGGCGCTGCCCGGAAACTCCCCGGCGTCGACGGAGCCGCCGGCGACGGCAGGAAGAATGGTGACCTCGTCGCCGTCGCTGAGCTTGGCGTCGAGACCGCCGAGGAAACGAACGTCCTCGTCGTTGACGTAGATGTTGACAAAGCGGTGCAGCTCGGAACCGTTGTCACCGGTCACCAGCCGGCCCCGCAGCCCGGCATACCGGGAATCGAGATCGAGGAAGAGCGCGGCGACCGTGTCGCCCGTGCCCTCGACCAGCTTCGAACCTCCCGTGTAGGTACGCAGGATCGTCGGCACACGGACCTGGACTGCCATGGTGCTCCTTTCGCGGGTGCCACCGGCCGGGTTCGGCGGTGGCGCCGCCCGGATGGGCGGGGGTGTCACGTCAGCGGGTTCTACCTCAGGCGGACAAGCGGACGAGTCGTAGGTGCCAAGGCTCCGCAGTCACCATCTTCCCGGACCGTGTCCCTTCCCGAACCGTGTCCGTCGCCGCGTCATCGTCCGTCGCCGCGTCATCTGCAACGCCAGGCCGTCTCAGACGATTTCCACCGGCTCCTCGGTGACCACGCCGTCGACGATCCGGTAAGATCGGAACTCGGTCACGCCCGGCTCCCGGGTGGAGGCCAGCACGTAGTGCGCGCCCGGCTCGGCCGCGAGGGACATGTCGGTTCTGGACGGGTACGCCTCGGTTGCGGTGTGCGAGTGGTAGATGACGACGGGCTCCTCGTCCCGGTCGTCCATCTCCCGCCACACCTTGAGCTGCTCCATTGGATCGAAGCGGTAGAAGGTCGGCGAGCGCTCCGCGTTCTCCATCGGGATGAACCGCTCCGGCCGGTCCGACCCCAGGGGACCGGCGACGATACCACAGGCCTCGTCGGGATGATCACGGCGGGCATGAGCGACGATCGCCTCATAGCAGGCACGGTCCATTCGCAGCACGAGCCTACCGTACGACGCCGAAGGGGCGGTCCGGGCCGATCTCGCCCGCGACTACCCCAGAGCTCGGGTCAGATCGTCGAGCAGTTCGGTCAGGAACGCGTAGACTGCGACGAGCGGTCGGCGGGAATCGTCCGGGTTGAGGTGTTCAAGTTCCGCGGTGGAGTCGTCGTCGGTGAGGCCGAGCCGGGTTCCCAGCACCAACCGGAGGTCGTTCAGCGTCGTCAGCCAGTCCTGAGCGGCCTCCTCGTCGAGCAGGAGCACCCTCCCGGGCGCTGGCACAGCGGACAGCACCCGCCGAGCGGCGTCGCGCTTGCGGGCGAGCAGATCGTCCGTCCGGCGGCGGCGGAAGTCCCCGGAGGCCATCGGATCGTCCGGGTAGGGGTCGGGAAGCAGACGAGCGATCGCCGGGTCGTCCGGCGGCGGCGGCGCGGTGTCACGCAGCCCCACCAGCGCCTCCAGCGGATCCTCGACCGGCGGCGGTTCGAGCAGGGACTCGATCTGGCCGACAAGCTCGATCAGCAACGCCGCCTCGAGTCGGGGAAGGCGCAGCTCGATCCCGGCACGCGTGCGGCGGAAGCCGTCAGCCACGTCCCTCCGTTCCCCCACTCCCACGCTCCCACGCTCCCACGCTCCCGGCGACGGTGCGCCCGGGACGACCGCCCCACATGACCGTCTGAACCGTCCGACCACGGACGCGGCCAGCCTACCCAGGGCATGCCGCATGGGCTGCTCCGGGCGGCCGAGGCCGACCGGCCGGGCCGGGACACCCCGCCGGTCGGGTTACTGGTCGGGTCAGTCCTGGGCGATCGTGGCCCACAGGCCGTAGGCGTGCAGGCGCTCGGCGTTGGCCTCCATCTCCTCCCTGGTGCCGACGGCCACCGAAGCCCGCCCCTTGTGATGGACGTCGAGCATCAGTTCGGTGGCCTTCGGCTTGCTGTAGCCGAAGAGCTTCTGGAAGACATACGTCACGTATGACATCAGATTGATCGGGTCGTTCCAGACAATGGTGACCCACGGCCGATCGTCATCGAGGGTCTCGTCGACTTCCTCGACATCGAGAGGCGACACGGCGGCGACAGACACGCTGCCTATTGTTACGCCATTCCCGCGACAGTTCTCCTCGACGGGTCGTGTGCCGTGGCCGGCGATCACCTCTCAGAAGGCGGCCCAACTCCGGGAGACGACCGAGTGCCGCGGGGTGGCATCGTCGGGGCCGCGGCCGCACATCGGGGGGCCGCACATCGGGGAGACGGCCAGGATCAGAACCACTTTGCCGCCGCGAAACGGCTCCGACCCGACCGAGACACCCCCTCGCCGCACGCTCGGTGCGTGACCACGACCATGCCGGTGCCGGCCGCGCCCCTTGCCGAGGTGGCGACACACTGCCCATACTGCGCCCTGCAGTGCGGAATGGTGCTGCGCGCCACCCCGGAGAGCGCCGGAAAGGACGACGGCCCGGAACCAGCAGGCGGAAGGTCTCCGGGGCCGGTTACCGTGCTCGCCCGCGAGTTCCCCACCAACCGGGGCCGGATGTGCCAGAAGGGGTGGACCTCCGCCGAACTGCTGACCGCCGCGGACCGGCTCACCACCCCGCTGATGCGGCCACGACGCGACGCCCCCCTCGAGCCGGTGAGCTGGGAGCAGGCGCTCGACCGCATCACTGCGGGGATCATCCGCCTCCAGCGTGAACACGGCCCGGACGCGGTCGGCGTCTTCGGCGGCGGCGGGTTGACCAACGAGAAGGCCTACGCCCTGGGCAAGTTCGCGCGGGTGGCGCTACGCAGCTCCGCGATCGACTACAACGGCCGGTTCTGCATGTCGTCGGCGGCCGCCGCGGGCATCCGCTCGTTCGGGCTGGACCGGGGCCTGCCCTTCCCATTGGAGGACATCGCGCACGCCGGGGCCGTCCTCATGGTCGGCGGCAACGCGGCCGAGACCATGCCCCCGTTCATACAGTACCTGACCCGCCAGCGGGAGAACGGCGGGGCGCTCGTGGTCGTCGACCCGCGCCTGACGGCCACCGCCCGCGCCGCGGCCCTGCATCTGCAGATCACCCCGGGAACTGACCTGGCCCTGGCCAACGGGCTGGCCCACATCGCCCTAACGGAGGGGTACGCCAACCACGACTTCCTCGCCGCTCGGACGACGGGCCTCGCCGAGTTGCGAGCAGTACTCGCCTCCTACTGGCCCGAACGGGTGGAGCGCATCACCGGAGTGCCGGTGGCAGACCAGTACGCCGCCGTGGGCCTGCTCACCCAGGCCGAACGGGCGATGGTGCTCAGCGCCCGCGGTGCCGAACAACACAGCAAGGGCACCGACACCGTCACGGCGCTCATCAACCTCGCCCTCCTACTGGGGCTGCCCGGCACCCCCGGGTCGGGCTACGGCTGTCTCACCGGCCAGGGCAACGGGCAAGGCGGCCGGGAACACGGGCAGAAGGCCGACCAGCTTCCCGGCTAGCGCAAGATCACCGATCCGGTGGCCTGGGAGCACATCGGTCGGATCTGGGGCGTCGACCCGACGACCATCCCCGGTCCGGGCCGCAGCGCCTACGAGATGCTGGACGCGCTCGGCACGCCGCAGGGGCCGAGGGCGCTCCTCATCCTCGGCAGCAACATCGCCGTCTCCGCCCCCCGGGCCCGTCGGATCACCTCGCGGCTGGCCGCCCTGGACCTGCTCGTCGTCGCCGACTTCGTGCTCAGCGAGACGGCGGCCATGGCCGACGTCGTCCTGCCGACCGCCCAGTGGGCGGAGGAGGAGGGGACGATGACCAATCTGGAGGGTCGGGTACTGCGGCGGGAACGGCTGCGGCCTCCTCCGGCGGGGGTACGCACCGACCTGGAGATCATCGCGGCGCTCGCCGCCCGACTCGGCCACGCCGAGCGATTCCCCGACGAACCACGGGTGGTCTTCGACGAGCTGCGCCGGGCCAGCGCCGGGGGATCGCCGACTACGCGGGCATCAGCTACGAGCGGATCACCGCATTGGACGGGGTGTTCTGGCCCTGCCCGGACGAGACGCACCCGGGCACCCCCCGGATGTTCCTGGACCGCTTCGCCACCCCGGACGGACGGGCTCGGCTCGTGCCGGTCGAGCACCGTCCGGTGGCGGAGGACATCGACCCCGAGTACCCCTACTACCTGACCACCGGACGCGTGCTGGCCCACTACCAGAGCGGTGCGCAGACCCGCCGGATCGGACCCCTCGTCGACGCCGCGCCGGAACCCTTCGTCGAGATCCATCCCGACCTCGCCGAACGGCTCGGGATCGCTGAGGGGGCGCCGGTGCGGGTCACGAGCCGACGAGGCACCTGCGAGGTGCCGGCGAGGCTGACCGACACCCTCCGGTTCGACACCGTCTTCCTGCCCTTCCATTGGGCCGGGGCCGGACGGGCGAACTCTCTGACCAACGACGCGCTCGACCCGACGTCCCGGATGCCCGAGTTCAAGGTGTGCGCGGTCGCGGTCGAGCCGCTCGAGGACCCGGACGACGACCCGATCGGCCACCCGGGCGACGATCGGCATGCCACCGGGTCCGTCCCCACCGCAACGGTCGGGGCTGCCGAACCCGTCCGAGCCATGTCGACGGGCCGCAGCCGACCGAGCGGAAGGCACCAACGGTGATGACCGCAAGACCCCGGACCATGATGCACGACTCCGCACCCCCGTCGGACTTCACAGGGGCCTCCGGGCCGCGCCGCATAGTCATCGTGGGGCATGGGATGGCGGGCTCCCGGATGATCAGTGAGCCTCGTTCCCGAGACCCCAGCCTGATCATCACCGTGTTCGGGGAGGAACCGCATCCCGCCTACAACCGCATCCTGCTGTCGAACGTCCTGTCGGGAAAGGCGGATCTGGCCGACATCACCCTGGTCGACCATGCGACGTCCGGCGACAGCGGTGGCGGCGGCCACAGCGATGGCGGCCACAGCGGCGGCGACACGCCCCCGCGCGCCTTGGTCGACGTCCGGGTCGGCGTGGTGGCACACCACATCGACCGTACGCGTCGCACCGTCACGGCCGGCGACGGCAGCGTCGTCGCCTACGACGTACTCATCCTCGCCACCGGGAGCCGGGCGTGGCTGCCACCGATCGAAGGACTGACCCGACCGGATGGGACGCTGCTACCCGGAGTGGCGGCGTTCCGCACCCTCGACGACTGCCGGCGCATCCTCACCCAGGCCGAACGGGCCACCCGCGCGGTGGTGCTCGGCGGCGGCCTGCTCGGCCTGGAGGCGGCCCGCGGCCTGGTCCGCCGCGGTCTGGACACGACGGTCCTGCACGCCGCGGGTCACCTGATGAACCGCCAGCTCGACCGGCGGGCCGGACAGGTGCTGGCCCGGACGCTGGCCGGACTCGGGGTGCGGTCCCGGCTCGAGGCCAGGGTCGTCCGGATCCATGGCGACGAGCGGCTCACCGGGGTGGAGTTGGCCGGCGACGAGGTGCTCGACGCCGATCTGCTGGTGGTCTCGACCGGCGTCGTGGCGGTGACCGGCCTCGCCGCGGCGGCCGGCCTGCCGGTCGAAGCCGGGATCGTGGTGGACGATCAGATGCGCTCCCCCGCCGATCCGGCCGTGTTCGCGGTCGGTGACTGCGCGCAGCACGACGGGACGGTGCAGGGACTGGTGGCGCCGGCGTGGGACCAGGTCCGGGTGGTGGCTGACCTTGTCACCGGCGCCGACCCCGCCGCGCGCTACAGCGGCGCCCGGCCCGTGACCAGGCTCAAGGCGCCGGGAGTGGATCTCGCCACCATGGGCGAGGTCGACGTGGACGAGTTCGACGAGGACGCCGAGGTGCTGCAGTTCGTCGATGTCACCCGGGGCACCTTCAAGAAGCTGGTGATCCGCGGGGACCGACTGGTGGGCGCGATCATGCTCGGTGACAACCCGACGGTGGGGACCGTGGCGCAGTTGTTCGACCGGCAGGCTCCGGTGCCGGCCGACCGGCGTAGCCTGCTGTTCCCGGCCCGGACCGAGGTCACCGTCACCGACAGTCCGGCGACCCTGCCCGACCGGGTCACCATCTGCCGGTGCAACAACGTGACCAAGGGCGGGATCACCCGCTGCTGGTTGGACGGGGCACGTGACCTGCCGGCGATCGTCACCGGTACCCGGGCGACCACTGGATGCGGCACCTGCCGGGACGCCGTCGCGGGCATCGTCGAGTGGCTGGCCGCGGCCGACCCGGACCCCCCGGCCGCGGCGGGCGACAACTGCGCGACCGGCCTGGAGGAATGTCCTCAGACGGACCGGCGCAGCAGCGGCGGGTGCAGCGCGGTCGCCGAGCCACGCCGATACAGTTCGGCGGGCCGACCGCCACCGCGCGGGGAGGTGCGCTGGCCCAGCGGCACGACGAATCCCGGCGTGGACAGCACCTTGCGGCGGAAGTTCGGCGGGTCCAACGCGACGCCCCACGCGGCCTCGTAGACGCGGCGCAGGTCGGCCAAGGTGAACTGGTCCTCGCAGAAAGCGGCGGCAAGCGGAGTGTACTCCAGCTTGGCCCGGGCCCGCTCCACGCCGTCCACCACTATCCGCGGATGGTCGAAGGCCAGCGTCGGGCCGTCGGTCGAGTCCAGGTCCTCCACCGGCCACCAGCGGGCCCGCGGTCCGTCCCGGCCGGGCGGCGGCTGCGGGAGGTTCGGCAGCAGGGCCAGGTAGGCCACGCTGACCACCCGAACACGCGGGTCGCGGTGCGCGCCGCCGTAGGTCCGCAGCTGCTCGAGGTGACCGGTCGTCGTGACGCCCGTCTCGGCCGCGAGCTGCCGCAGGGCCGAGGCGTCGAGATCCTCGTCGCGGTCGACGAAACCACCGGGCAGCGCCCAGCATCCGCCGAACGAGGGATCGTCCCGGCGGATGACCAGGACGCAGAGCCGACCGGCGCGCAGGGTCAGCAGAACCACGTCCACGCTGACGGCGAGGGCGGGCGGCATGACGGCGTCATGCCGCCCGCCCTCGCCGTCCAACGGACCGCGGATCCGGTTCGGTGGAGAGGCGGGCGCCACCCCTCCAGTCTGGCCATCCCCGCGCCGATGCACACGGGTCCCTCCTCGACCTCCCGCCGAAAGCGGCACCTCAGCGGGCGACGCCGCCCGACGGCCCGGGACGGCTCAGGGACGGCCCTCCGCGTGGACGACGGGCAGGCACGGCGGGCCGTAGCCCACCTCCCGGGCGATGGGGGGAAGGGCCGCGAGGGCCAGACGATGGTGCTCGCGAGCGCGCCGGGTGCCGGCCGGCCCGGTCAGGCCACCAACCGGCTCACCGGCCTTCACCAGCGGACGCAACAGGTCCCGGTCCCGGGCCGGGTCGGGCGGTCGCAGCGACGCGGGGAGCGCGTCCCCGGAGCCAGAGGGACCCACCCCCGGACCGGACGGACCGGACGGCGCGGACGGCGCGGACAAGCAGTCCGGGGCCGGCGGCGAGCCCGGCGGGCTCGGAAAGATGACATCAGCGACGGCACGGCCGTTGAGGTCATGGCGGCGGATGACCCGCTTGCGCCCCCCACGGGTGCTCTTGCCGACCGACCTCTTCGCCACGGGTTCGCCGTCGACCTCGACCAGCTTGTAGACGAACCCCGCGGTGGGCGCACCCGCACCGGTGACCAGGCTGGTACCGACACCGTAGCCGTCCACCGGGGCATCGCCCAACCGGGCTATGGCGTGCTCGTCCAGATCCCCGGTCGCGATGATCCGTGTTCTGGTCGCACCGAGGCTGTCGAGCTGCGCGCGGACGGCGCCGGCGACCCGACCCAGGTCCCCGCTGTCGATCCGGACAGCCCCGAGCTCGGCGCCCGCCGTCGCGACGGCGGCGGCGACCCCCGCGGGGACGTCGTACGTGTCGACGAGCAGCGTCGTGCCGACACCGAGGGTGGCGACCTGCGCGGCGAACGCCTCAGCCTCACTCGGATGGACGAGTGTGAAGGCGTGCGCACTGGTACCGACGCTGGGGACCTTGTACGCTCGGGCGGCCTCCAGGTTCGACGTGGCTGCGAAACCCACGAGGTAGGCCGCGCGGGCGGCGGCCACGGCGGCGGCCTCATGGGTGCGCCGGGATCCCATCTCGAGACAGGGCCGGTCCCCGGCCGCCCCGACCATCCGGGCCCCCGCGGCCGCGATCGCGCTGTCGTGGTTGAGGATGGCGAGCACGAGTGTCTCGAGCAGCACGGTCTCAGCGAAGGTGCCCTCGACGGCGAGCACTGGCGTCTCGGCGAAAAACGGTTCGCCCTCGGCGAAGCCATGGATGTCGCCGCCGAAGCGGTAGTCCGCCAGCCACTGTGCCGTGACCTCGTCGATGACATCGGCGGCCCACAGAGCGGCTAGCTCGGGCGGCCCGAACCGGAAGTCCGCCAGCGCATCGAGCAGCCGGCCGGTGCCAGCGAACACACCAAAACGGCGACCCGGCGGCAATGATCGGGTGAAGACTTCGAAGACCACACGACGATCCGCCGCGCCGGACCGGAGCGCCGCGCGCAACATGGTCAACTCATAGTGATCGGTCAGGAGTGCCGTCGACATCCGGAACACGGTAGGGACGAGCACGCTCCGATGCGCGCCGGCCGGCGATTTGGCGGGCAGGGAAAGGGAGTGCCTTCATCCCGCCTGGGCACGCTGACCTGACAGTGCATGTTGGTCTGGCGGCGGGTAAGCGTCGATTCCCACACGGCCTACACTACACGTTCCATCGACCTTCAGTAGCACACGGGAGAGCCTCGACGTGACCACGCTGATCAGCACTAGGCCGATCAGTACCAGGCCGATCAGCGCAACCCCGACCGGCCCGACGGCGAGCACGGGGAGGATGACTGCGAGAACGGTCAGTCACCTTCGGTCGCAACCCGAACAGAAACGCTCTCCGGGGACCCCCGGGGATCCCCGGGGTCGGCGTGCGATCGTCTTGACCGTGGACCACAGCAATGCCGGGATCTTCCTCGTCACTGTCGGCGGGGCGCTGTTCGCACTGCTGGTGCTCGGCGGCCGGGCGGGCCGGAGCATCGCGCGCGAGGTCTGGAGTCGTATCGGCTTCTTCCGCTGGATACTCCTCCTGATCATCATTGTGATCGTTCTCGACCTCGCGGACGGACTTCCCAACCAATGAACATACATTCGACGGGAACGCCCTCGCATAACACATGGCACCGGGGATGTTGCTGGAAGCCGCAAAATTACACCCACACGAGATGTTCGAATTATGTCACTGCACCCCTAGGGAGTCGAAATGAAATAACTTGCGCGTTTCGAACCCTCCACAGGCCTGTGACCTGCGATGATGCTCTCGATCACGTATTTGTTACTTCATTACGTCCCCTAGATGCCCGGCTCGTTATGCTCACTTCGCGTAACACGATTGTCGGACGAGAGGGTTGCGGGTGACCGGTCACACTTGGCTATGGACGCCGCCGCGTTCTACTCCCACCAGCGTTGGTGTGGGCCAACTCCTACGCGCGTACCGGCAGGCCCACGGCCTCACGCAGCAGCAGCTCGCCGACCGTCTGGGCTTCGACCAGTCCTACGTATCCAAGGTGGAGAGCGGCCGGCGGGCTATCCACGACATCTCGACGCTCCGTCACATCGCCCGCAATCTGGCGCTGTCCCCCGAGGACGTCGGCCTGGCTCCGGGATCGATGACGGACCGTCGCCGGGAGACTGCGCCGCACAGTCCGGCGGCCGAGCAGGCCGCCGCGAGCCAACGCGCGTGGCGGCTCACCCGCGATCATCTCAACCACCATCGGATCAGCCTCGCCCGCGCGGCGGTGCGGCTCTACCCGGAAACCGACCGGCTCGGCAGCGGGCTACTGGCCCGGCCCGGCTGGGTGTGGGACACCCCGGTGGACATCGACGATGTCACCCTTGAGTGGCACGATAGCGCCGAGGCCCCCACGATCAGGGGGGACGAACCCGAGACGGCCGGTAGCCGGCCCCTGCTTGGTGGAGGCGGTCAGCAGAACCGCTACCAGCGCTACACGCGGGCGATGCGGGATCTCGACCGGCCGACTCTGTTCGAGAACCGGCTCAGCTTCCGCCTGCTCGATATCGGCGGTGACGGGACCGCGGGACCGTCGACGGACAACCATCCGTCGCTGAGCTTCGCCCACACGACGTACTTCGACGCCGTTGACATCTGCGAGACCGTCGCACACGAGACGGCGGCCGCGATGGCCGGCAGCGGACTGTCCTGGCCCGCGCTGCCCTTCCGGGCGCGCATCGGAGATCCGTTCGACTTCACCCGGCGGGCGGCCCTGCCGTCCATCAACACGCTCACGATCCGCCACGATCGCGGCGGTCAGGCGAGCTTCTTCCTGCACCGGCGCAGCGCGGGCTCGGTCGCGACCGCGGGCGAGGTGTACCACGTCATCCCGGCCGGGGTCTTCCAGCCGTCGGACATCACCCCGTTCCACCATGAGGCCGACTTCGACCTGTGGCGCAACATCATGCGTGAGCTGAGCGAGGAGCTGCTGGGCAACCCGGAGCACGACGGCAGCTCGTCCAGCCCGATCGGCTATGACACCGACGAACCGTTCCGTTCGTTCGAGCAGGCGCGTCGGTCCGGCGCCATGCGGGTGTCGTACTTCGGGATCGGGCTGGACGCGCTCACCCTGTTCGGCGAGATCCTCACCGTCGTCGTGGTGGACGCCGACGCCTTCGACCGGCTGTTCGGCAGCATGGTCCAGACCAATGCCGAGGGATCAGTCGTCACCGCGGGTCCGAACCGGTCGGTGACCGAGGGCATCCCGTTCACCCACTCGGCACTGCGCCGTCTCGTCGACACCGAGCCCATCGCCCCGTCGGCCGCCGCCTGCCTGGAACTCGCCTGGCGCCACCGGGAGATCCTCCTCGGGATGCGCGTGCGGGCCGCATCCTGATCCCGGACGTGCGCGTCCTTGTCACCGGCGCGGCCGGCTTCATCGGCGGAGTGGTCACGGACATGCTCGCCACCGCCGGGCACCAAGTTACGGCGATGGTCCGCGAGCCGATGACCACGCCGCGGTTCGCCCCCGATATCGAGGTGGTGGCCGCGGACCTGCTCGATCCCCGCCAGCTGGCCGCGGCGGGAGTCAGCCGAGGATTCGAGGGAGTATGCCATCTCGCGGCCCTGACCCGGGTGCGGGAGTCGCGGCTGGATCCCGTGCGCTACTTCCAGACGAACCTGACCGGCACCATCAACCTGCTGGCTGCCCTGGAGGAGGGCGCCGAGCACACCGGAGTCGCACCCGCGTTCGTCTTCGGATCCACCTGCGCGGTCTACGGCAACGTCGACCTCGCGCGGATCCCGGAGACCTGCCCACCCGACCCGGTGAACCCCTACGGAACCTCCAAGTTCGCCGCCGAGCGGCTGCTGTCCCACCAGGCCGGCACCGGGCTGCTCGGCGCGGTGATCCTACGTTCCTTCAACGTCGCGGGTGCCGTCGCGGGACACATCGACCGCGACGGCAGCCGGATCATCCCGGCGGCGATCGCCGTGGCGAGCGGGTGCCGGGATGTGTTCCGGGTCAATGGGGACGGCCTCGCGCTGCGGGAGTACGTCCACGTCGTGGACATGGCAACGGCCTACCTGACGGCGCTGGTCGCCGCGCGCCCGGGCACTACGCGGTGTTCAACGTGGGCAGCGGCGTCGGGGTGAGTGTCACTGACGTGCTCGCCGCGGTCGGCCGGGTCGCTAGGCGCCCGGTCCGCCGCGTCCACTGTCCGCCGGTCTCCGAACCGAAGACGCTGATCGGTGACAGCACCCGGATCCGCGCCGATCTCGGCTGGAGTTCTCCGGCGTCGAGCATCGACCGCATCGTCGCCGACGTGTGGCGCTGGGGCCGGGGGCCGACACCGGCCGGGGCCGCCGCCCTGCCGCCACGCCAGCGGATCGCTCCGAGCATCACCTGAGACCCCGCGGGGCCCACACCGGCCCCGCGGTGGCCCACACCGGCCCCACATTGACCCTGCGGTGGCCCCGCGGTAGCCCACACCGGCCCCGCGGTGGCCCGCGGTGCGGCAGGCTCCGGCGGGCATCCCTCCCGGCTCTTTCTCCTGGCCCGAGGGCCACCCGCCAGCCAACATAAAGTAGCAGGCTGGTTGCAGGCAGGCATACTTCGTAAGGCCTTCCATCGGCCGGCCTATCCTCGTATACCTAATGCGACGGAGCTTCCCGTGCCGCCGGAGCTCGCCGGGAACAGCCGCAGGCCACCCGACGGAGCACCTGTTCATCTCCGCACACTAATCTGACGTCTGTGTCGTGACCCGGATCATCTCGGGGGCGGGCTCCACGCGCGGGCGCCGCCGGCACGACCGCGCCGCCCGCACGACCGACGACATGCTCCTTGGGGGAGACGAAAGTGGACGAGCAGACCGCTGGGACCGATAACCCGCGGCCCACATCGCGCCTGGTAGCCGACGTGGTCCGCGCGCTGCGCGGATGGGTGGTGATGGCCGCCGGCGGCGTACTTCTGCTCGGCTGCTACCTGGGCGTCTCCAAGGAGACGGACGTCGCTTTCCAACTACCCTACGTGGTCTCCGGCGGTTTCGGGGGGCTGGCACTCATCCTGGTAGGAAGTGCGCTGCTGGTAGCCGACCGCTTCGACGCCGCTCAGGCCGCCCAGGCCCACACCGCCGGCCAGGTCGACGACCTACACTCACTGATCATCGCGGCGGCGGTCGCGGGTGCCGCACCCGAGGCCGGTCAGCCGGCCACCCGCCCCCAGGGCTCGTACCAGCAGACAGGCTCGTACCAGCAGACAACAGCCACGCACCAGCAGAACTCGCGCTTCGCCGCGACGGACCCCGGAGGCGGCCAGGCACCCGCCACGAACGCCACCACACCCGGCCAGCACGCCTGACAGAGCCTGCCTTTCCACGATGCCACGGCGCGGAAGGCGAGCAGTTCCGTGATCACATGTGACCCGGCGGACGGCGGCGACCGGACGGCCGGCGGCGGCAGGCTCCCAGGGAGTGCCCGGTGACCAGCATCGACCTGGGACTGGCGGGGATCTCCCTCGGGGCGATCGCAGCCCTGTCCGGTATCGGCCTGCTGGTCACCTACCGTACCAACGGGGTCCTCAACCTGGCCCAGGGCGGCATCGCCATGCTGGTGGCGTACGTCTTCCGCGAGATGGTGGTCGAGTGGGGGCTGCCGATCTGGCTGGCCGCCGTCATCGCGCTCGCCGTGCTCTCTCCCGGGATCGGCCTGCTGCTGGAGCGGCTGGTCTTCCGGCCGCTGGCCCGTCGCCGCGCATCGGCAGCCGAATCCCTGGTTGCCAGCCTCGGCGTGCTGGTCCTCACCCTCGGGATGACGGCGGGCATCTGGGGTCTGGGCTCGCGTAGCGACGCACCGAGCATCTTCCCGAACTCGTCGGTGCAGCTGTTCGGTGACACCCGGATCGGTGTCGACGCGCTGGCCGAGCTCGCGATGGTCGTGGTGTTCTGCGCGGTCATCGGCGTCATCGCCACCCGCACGGTGTTCGGCCGCCAGATCCGCGCGGTTGTCGACGACCGGCAGCTCGCCGAGCTGTCCGGTGTTCGCGCGGACCGGGTCGCCGCGGCCGGCTGGGCGGCGGGGACTACGCTCGCCGGCCTCACCGGCATCCTGCTCGCCCCCCGCTTCCAACTCACCCCGTACGGGCTGACCCTGCTGGTGCTGGAGACCTTCGCGGTGGTGGTGGCGGCCCGGCTGTCGAGCATGCCGGTGGCCGTCCTCACTGCCCTGGGCATTGCCGTCCTGCAGAGCGAACTCAAGCAGTTCACCCTCGACGGTGATGCGGGCCAGATCCTCACCGTCCTGCAGTCGAACCTGTTCATCGTCGCCCTGCTGGTCCTGCTGCTCGCGGTGCCGAAGCTGCGCGAGCTCGGCACCGGCGACTCCGGGACCACCGCCAGCTTCTCCAGCCGCGGCGCACCGCCGGCGGGCCCGGCCAGCCAGACCAAGGCCCGCCGTGACTTTCTGGGCAAGCTCGGCGGTGCCGCGCTGCTGCTCGCACCGCTCACCTTCGCCCCGTCCGATCTGCGTTCGGCGTTCATGGTGCCGGCGCTCGCTCTCATCTTCCTGTCGATGGTCATCGTCACCGGCTACAGCGGCCAGCTCTCCCTGGGCTCGGCCGGATACGCGGGCCTCGGGGCGCTGCTGTCACTCAAGCTCGCCAACGGTGACCTGTTCGGACTGCCGAAGCTGCCGGGCGTCACGTCGATGTTCATCGGTGCCCTGCTCGTCGCCCCGATCGGTCTGATCACCGGCTACCCGGCGATCCGCCGCCGCGGCCTCACCCTGGCGCTGACCACCTTCGCGGTCGGCGCCGTGGTCAGCCGTTTCGTCTTCGAGCAGCCGACCTTCGCGACCGGCCTCTACCTCGACCCGCTGACGTTCTTCGGCTGGGAGCTGCCCGACGAGGCGTTCTACGTCCTTGAACTGGCCTGCCTGGGCCTCGGCCTGTTCTTCGTGGGTAATCTGCATCGCGGTCGGCTCGGTCGGGCGCTGCTCGCCGTGCGTGACCATGCGGAGGGTGCGGCGGCGGTGGGGGTCGACGTCCGCAACCTCAAGCTGCTGGCCTTCACCGTCTCCTCCGTCGTCGCCGGGCTGGGCGGTGCGCTGCTGGTGCACAGCAGCTACTCGTTCTCCGCCGACGACTTCGCACCGTTGCAGAGCTTGCTGTGGTTCACCGCCGTGGTCGTCTTCGGCGCCGACAGCGCGGCCGGCGCGATCATCGCCGCGGCGTTCATCGTCACGATCGACGTGCTGGCGCCGGCCGGGTCCTCGATCCTCGCCATCGGCATCCTCGCCCTCGCCCTCGGCTGGATGCCCGGCGGCTTGGCCTCGGCCGTCCGGGGTCTGTTGCGGCTGCTCGCCCTCCACCTCGCGGACGGCTTCGTCGATCCCAACCATCGGGCACCGCGCCCGGTGCCGGTGCGCATCTCCGCCGTCGGATACCTGCCGGCGACCACTGGCATCACCGGGATCTCCGGGATCCCCGGGATCGGCGCGCCCCTGGGGGCCGCCCGGCCCAGGCCATCCGCGAGCTGGCCCCCGGGCCGCTCCTCGCCCGTGCTGCCACCGGGCTCGCCGCAGCCGACCCCATTCGGGGCCAGCCTGCTGACCCTGGTGCAGGAGTATGCGGCCCGGTCGGGCGACGCACCGCTGGTGACCCCCGCGCCCCGCGGCGAGGGCGGTGGCCTGCCCGCCGACGTCTACCCCACCTCACCGGGTCACGTGGGCCACGAGCAGGGGGGTTCGGGACCCGCGGCGGCGACCTCCCTGCGGGACGGAGGCCGGGTATGAGTCGGCACGTGCTACAGGCCGTTGGCCTGGTCCGCCGCTACGGCGGTCTGACCGCGGTCGACCACGTCGACCTCGTCGCCCCCCAGGGCGTGATCACCGGTCTTATCGGCCCGAACGGTGCCGGGAAGTCGACGCTGTTCAGCCTGCTGACCGGGGTCGAGCAGCCCGACGAGGGCAAGGTCCTGCTCGACAAGAGCGACATCACGAAAATGCGGCCAGACATCCGGTCCCGGCGTGGTCTGGTGCAGACCTTCCAGGTTCCCTCGCTCTTCCCCACCCTCACGGTCGCGGACAACCTGCTTGTCGGCGCGGAGAACCGGCACCGGGACTATGCCGGCGGCCTGCTGGGCGTGGCGTCCAAGGGCCGAGGACACGTCAGCCGCCTCGTCGAGGAGACCCTCGGCTCTCTCGGCCTGTCCGACCTGCGGGACACCATCGCCGGCACGCTGCCCACCGGTGCCCTGCGGCTGGTCGAGTTCGCGCGAGCGCTGTGCGCCCAGCCGGACATCCTGCTGCTCGACGAGCCCGCCAGCGGCCTGGACAACGACGAGACTGCCAGGTTCTCGCAGCTGCTGCGCCAGACCGCCGACGACGGGGTCGGCATCCTGATCGTCGACCACGACGTCGACCTGGTCTTCTCCGTCGCCGACCAGGTGTACGCCATGGTCGGCGGTC
>NZ_CDWRCK010000048.1:0-3267 GCF_977927595.1 Frankia sp. CcWB3 | reverse complement strand
TGTACCTGGCCCAGGCTGCCCATCGCCACGATGAAACGGTCCTGAAGCAGCCGCAGGAGGCACCGTGACCACGGCGACAGCCGAACTCGAACTGACCGGGGCGCGGGCCGGCTACGGGACCGTGGAGGTCCTGCACGGTCTGGACCTCGCCATCCCCGCCGGCAAGGTCACCGCCCTGCTCGGGGTCAACGGCGCGGGCAAGAGCACCACCCTGCGGATGCTGGCCGGGCTGATCCCACTGCGTTCGGGCAGTCTGACCTGGCGCGGCGAGGACATCACCAAGATGTCCACCGTCGACCGGGCCCGCCGGGGACTGATGCTCGTGCCGGACGAACGGGCCGTCTTCGCCACCCTGTCGGTCCGGGACAATCTGCAGATCATCGCGGAAGCCAGCGGGCACCCCGACATCACCCCCGCGCTGGAGTCGTTCCCCCGGCTGCGGGAGCGGCTGACGCAGCGGGCCGGATCGATGTCCGGCGGTGAGCGGCGAATGCTGGCGCTCGCCCGCGCCCTGCTGGCCCGCCCCTCGGTCCTGATGGTCGACGAGCTGTCGCTCGGACTATCCCCGAAGGTCGCCGCGGACCTGTTCGGCTGGCTTGCGACGGTCGCCGCGTCGGGCACCACCGTCGTGCTCGCCGACCAGTACACCGAGCAGGCCCTGGCGATGGCGGACCTGGTCTACGTCCTGCACCGGGGCGAGCGGTCCTTCGCGGGCGCACCGGGGGAATTCCGGGCGTAGGGCCGCGAAAGGCCCCGCTGAAAGGCCCCGGTCGAGGTTCCCTCCGTGGCGCCGTGGAGGGTGCCCCGACCGGGGCCCGAGATCACTCGGGCGGTCCCGGGCGGTCCCGTGAGAGATCAGCCGGCCTGGTAGGGCAGATCCGGGACGGTGAAGCAGTTGGTGTTCATGTCCTTGACCTGGGTCACCCAGCCGCCCTGGTTTCCGTTCGCCGAATCCTGCCAACGGGCGACGTTGAGGCAGTTCTGCTCCTGCGACGGCGGTTCAGGCAACTTCTTGAAGTTCCGGCCAGTCGGGATGAGCAGGCCGTGACCGTCGTAGTCCTTGCCGCTGTTCATGTACGCCTCGACGCAGGCGCGGGTGACGTCGGCGCCGCAGGACCGGATCGCGTCGGTCAGCCACTGGGCCGAGGCGTAACCCTCGAGCATCCACAGGTTCGTCTTGGCTACCCGATCGGGCGCGGCCGCCTGCAGATCCTTCTGGAACGTGGCGACCGCGGGAATCTGGGTGTCCGCATAGTTGGCGGTGCCGCCAGTAGAGTAGATCGT
The DNA here is from genome assembly GCF_977927595.1 of Frankia sp. CcWB3. NCBI lineage: Bacteria > Bacillati > Actinomycetota > Actinomycetes > Frankiales > Frankiaceae > Frankia > Frankia sp. CcWB3. The sequence continues at coordinate 1,983 of NZ_CDWRCK010000048.1, read as the reverse complement.
GTTCCGGCAATTCGGGGAGGCATTGTAGACCTGGCGGACGTTGTTGGCCCAGCCCTGCGGCGGGGTCACCTTCGCCGTGATCGGCATTTTCTGGGACTCAATGGCGTTGCACAGCTGAGCATTACCGCCGTCGTCCATCGCGTCGAAGACGATCTGGACGCCGCGCCGCTTGAGGTCGAGGACCGTCGCGTCCCAACTCGGGGCGCCGAGATTGATCTGCTCCTCGATGACCGTGTAGCCATCCTTGCGCAGGCCGTCCGCGATCGACTTGGCGTACCGCTCCGACGGGGCGACGTTGTAGTACACAACCCCGGCGACGTTGGTCTTCAGGTTCTGCTTGAACCAGCGGTAGGTCTCGGTCCCCGCGTAGAGCGTGCCGTTGTAGCCGGGACGGCTGCCGGTGCGCGGATAATAGCTGCCGTAGATCGAGTACAGGTGCGGATACTGATCGTAGGCTGCGGACACGGGCTGGCCGCCGATATCCGGCACACCCTTGGAGTTGATGTACTGCGCACCCGTGTAGTCGAACGCCGTCACCCCGGCGAGCGCGAAGACCTTCTCGTCGTCGACGAGCTTGTGCGCGCAGTTCGTGTTTCCGTCACCGGTGCCTTTGTCGTCACACTCGACGAGGTTCACGGTGCGCCCGTTGACTCCGCCCGCGGCGTTGAGCGCCTTGAAATAGGCCCGCGCCCCGTACAGTGAGGCGGAGAACGTGTCCGGCCCGAAACCGCTGTTCAGGCCGGCGATTGTACCGATCTTGATCTCGGTCGGCGTGACACCGATATCCGAGGCTGTGTTGTTCGACGCCCCGGCCGGTTTGTTGCCGGCCGAGGTCGTTCCGTTGTTACTGGCCCGGCTGCCGCAGGCGACGAGCGCCAGCGACGACAGCACAATGGCGGCGACGAGCGATCTCGCTCGCATGGACATCCTCTCCCCTGGTAGATCGGTGACGCTCGAAACGTTATTGCCGATCAACATCGTCGACGCGTCAACCTGACGACAGCCGGTCCCATTGCCGACTATGGGGACGTAATGAAGTAACAAATACGTGATCGAGAGCATCATCGCAGGTCACAGGCCTGTGGAGGGTTCGAAACGCGCAAGTTATTTCATTTCGACTCCTATGTACCGTTAATTACATCAATGGGCGTTACGGACAAACATTCGGCGCCACCAGCTCCGACGCACCGGTGCGGTGCTCACGCGATCGGCCGGTGCCTTCCCCGAAGTCGGGGTGCTCCCCTCGGCCCCGTCTTCCCCGCCTTCCCGGCGTGCGGTACCCCTGCTCGCCGGCTCGTGGGTCTCCCTGCTCGCGGCCGTCCCCGCGGGCAGGGGCGCGCCGGCTACCGGCCGGCTGCCACCCGCGACGCCGTCGGCGCGCTCCGTGGGAGCCCGCCGCTCCCCGGAAAGCTCGGTTACCGTACCGCCTGGCGACGGCGAGGCATGCGATGCACCACCTGCCGCATCGAGCGAGGCCGGGACGATCGTGCTGCCCAACACGGACATCGCCTCGTCCAGAGCGGCCAAGGCCTGGCCGATCGCTGTGACCGGATCCTCGGCGCGCTCCGGGGCCGGCACGGCCGACGCCGCACCCGCCTCGACCGCCGCCGCCTCGACCGCCGCCGCACCCGCCTCGGCGACCGGGTCGGGCTCGACGACCTCGACCACCAGCTCGGCGGCTGGCTCCACGAGCAGGTCCACCGGCTCGCCATCGACCGCCTGCTCATCGGTGCCTGTGGCCGTGACCGCCTCGGCGGCGGCGACGGCAGGCTCAGACCCCACAGGAGCACGTTCAACCGACGCGGAGACGTCGGGAACAGGCTGGGCCGACGAGGACTCGGCCGACGCGGACGCATTGGGAACAGGCTCGGCCACGGCGGGAGAAGTGACCCCCTCGGCGAGCGCCGAGGGGGCGACACCGGCGGATTCCGCGGCAGGAGCGGATTCCGGTTCCTCGGGCGGCGGGGTCGCCGCGAGCGCCAG
>NZ_CDWRCK010000047.1:0-20511 GCF_977927595.1 Frankia sp. CcWB3 | reverse complement strand
CTGACGAACTCGTGGTCCGTCATGCTCGGGGGTACGAACGGGGCGACCTCGTCGGCGCGGGGGTAGGACCCCAAGAAGCGGATCTTCCGGCAGATCCGGTGCAGCCCCATCAGAGCCTCGCTCACCCGGCGGCCGCTGACGTGTCCTTCCGCGTCGATCGAGAAGCAGTACCGGCCCAGGTCCTCGCCGGTCGGCCGAGACTCGATCCGCATCAGGTTGGCCCCGCGAACGGCCCATTCCTGCAAGAGTTCCAGCAGCGCGCCCGGCTCGTCCGCGGCCGGCCACACCACGATGGACGTCTTGTCCGCGCTGGTCGGCGCGGTGGCGCGGCCTGGACGGCCGAGCAGGACGAAACGGGTGGTGGTGTCGGGGACGTCGTGGATGTCGGTCACGAGGGCCTCCAGCCGGTAGCGCCGCGCGGTGAACTCCCCGGCGAAGGCGCAGTCGAAACGCCCCTCCCGCACCAGCCGGGCCCCCTCGGCGTTGGACGCGGCCGATTCCCACTCCGCGTACGGCAGGTGAGCCGCGAGCCAGCGGCGTACCTGGGCCCGTGCGACCGGGTGGCCGGTGACGGTCTTGACGTCCTCCAGCGTGGTGCCCGGCCGCACGAGCAGCGCGAAGCTGATCGGTAGCAGCACCTCGCGGCAGATCATCAGCGGCTTGCCGGTCGCGAGCTCGTCCAGCGTGGCGGTCACTGCCCCCTCGACGGAGTTCTCGATCGGTACCAGCGCGCCGGACGCGTCCCCGTTGCGGACCGCGTCCAACGCCTCCGCCACGGAGAGAGAGGGGAACAGCTCATGCGTCTCCGTAGCCGGCAGCGTCCGCAGCGCGGCCTCGGTGAAGGTCCCCTCAGGGCCGAGATAGGTGTAGCGGGGGGAGTAAGCAGGCAAGACAGACCTCCTAGGACCGGGGCGGGCAGCGGTCATCGCCTGCTGGTAAGGCGGTGGTCAGAGGTGCGGTGGTCAGAGGTGGCGCAGCAGCACCATGGGGTCTTCGACCGCGTCGGCGACAAAGCGCAGGAAGGACCCGGCGGTGGCGCCGTCGCAGACCCGGTGGTCAAAGGTGAACGAGAGCTGCACGACCCTGCGGACCGCCAGTTCGCCGTCCACCGCCCAGGGCCTGGGGACGATCCGGCCGATGCCGATCATCGCGGCCTCGGGGTGGTGGATGATGGGCGTGGAGCCGTCGACACCGAAGACGCCGTAGTTGTTGAGCGTGAACGTGCCGCCGGTCAGCTCGGCGGGAGTGAGCGTGCCCGCGCGGGCGGCGGCGGTCAACCGGGCGATCTCGGCGGCCAGTCGAGCGGTGGTCAGGCCCTGAGCGTGGTGCACCACGGGCACGACCAGGCCGCGCGGGGTCTGCGCGGCGAATCCCAGGTGGACGGCGGCGTGGTGGCGCACGCCGGTCGCGCGGCCGTCCGCGTCGGTGACGACGGCGGAGTTGAGCGCGGGAAAGCGGACCAGTGCGGCGACGCAGATGCGGGCCAGAATCGCCAGGAGACCGATTCTGGGCTCGGTGCCCCCCGTGTTGAGGGTGTCGTTGGGAGTGTCGTTGAGGGTGTCCTTGGCGGCGAGCAGTGCGGTGGCATCCGTGTCGACCCAGCAGGTGGCATCCGGCACCTCGCGCCTGCTGCGCACGAACGTCTCCGCCGCGCGCCGCGCCAGCGGGTCCAGCGGGACGACGGTCGAGTCGGTCTCCGCCGGGCGCGCCGGAGCGGAACGTAGGGCGACGGCGGTCTCCACGTCCCTGCGCAGAATCAGCCCCTCCGGGCCGGTGCCGACGAGTTTTCGGAGATCGACGGCGTTCTCGCGGGCGAAGCGGCGAACGAGGGGCGAGACGACCTTGACCACGGGCTGGACCACGGTCTGGGCGGAAGGCCCGAGTGGCGTCGCCGGTCCGGGTGCCGGCCCGGGTGCGCCGACGCGCCGTCGGCGGCGGGCTCGGGGGGGTTCCGTGCTGGTGCCGTAGCCGACGAGGATGTTCCCGGAGCCCGTTCGCCCTGCTGCCGGCTCGCTGACGGCCACGGTGATCAGTGGTGTGCCGACCGGGACACTGGTACCGGCCAGGCCCGCGAGGGAGGTGACGACGCCGGCATAGGGGCAGGGCACCTCGACGACGGCTTTGGCGGTCTCGACCTCGGCTACGGGTTGATCGACGGTGATGACGTCCCCGACGCCGACAAGCCAGCGGACGACCTCGGCGGAGGTCAGGCCCTCGCCGAGGTCGGGGAGGGGGAATTCGCGTACCGCGGCCACGGTGTTACTGCTCCCACTGGAGTCGGGCGACAGCGTCGAGGATGCGGTCGACGCTGGGAAGTGGGAAGGTAGTGATGTTCGAGCATGGGGGGCGGGTAAGGGATGTCGAAGCCGGTGACCCGCAGGACGGGGGCGGCGAGGTGGTGGAAGCACCGCTCGCTGACGCGGGCGGCGATCTCCGCACCGACGCCGCCGAAACCCGCGGCCTCGTGGACCACAACGGCGCGCCCGGTGGCGCGGACCGCCTTGCAGACCGTCTCATCGTCGAAGGGAACCAGCGAGCGCAGGTCGACCACCGCCAGGTCCCAGCCCTCCGATCGCGCGGCCGCGGCCGTCTGGAGGCACACGGGGAGCGAGGGGCCGTAGGTCAGGAGGGTCGCCGAGGTACCGGTCCGGCGGACCACTGCCCGGCCGATCGGCGGCACCTCGGCCGGAGAGAAGCCGTCCGTAGACCGGTCGTCCGTGGGCCGGTCGTCCGTAGACCAGTAGAGCCGCTTTGGCTCCAGGAAGACCACCGGGTCGTCCGAGGCAATCGCCGAGCGGAGCAGCCCGTAGCCGTCGGCGACGGTGGCGGGGGTGACGACGTGCAGGCCGGGGGTGTACGCGTAGTAGGCCTCGCTGGAGTCGCTGTGGTGCTCGACGCCGCCGACGCCGCCGCCGTACGGGATGCGGATGGTGATCGGCAGCGTGGTCTTCCCGGCCGTGCGGTTGCGCATCTTGGCCACATGCGACGCGAGCTGCTCGAACGCGGGGTAGGCGAAGGCGTCGAACTGCAGCTCCACGACGGGCCGCAGGCCGTACATGGCCATGCCCACGGCGGTGCCGAGGATGCCTGCCTCGGCCAGGGGGGTGTCCAGGCAGCGTTGCGCGCCGAATTCGGCGGCCAGGCCGTCGGTGACTCGGAAGACGCCGCCGAGGGTGCCGACGTCCTCGCCGAGGATGTGGACGCGCGCGTCCTCGCGCAGCGAGTCGCGCAGCGAGTCGTTGAGGGCCTGCACCATGGTCGCGGCACTCATCGTGCGTCGTCGCTCTTGGCTGCGTCCGCGGCCTGCCAGGCCATCAGCTCGGCGGCCTGCTCACGAAGCTGGCTGGTCGGCTGGGCATAGACGTGCGTGAACAGCGAGCCCGGATCGAGATCAGGCGCACGATCGAACTGGGCGCGCATCTCGGCGGCGAGTTCCTCGGCGGCCTGCGCGACTGCGGCGACGCCGGCGTCGTCGAGGAGACCGGCCTTGCGCAGCTGCCGCTCCAGCAGCATCAGCGGATCGCGGGCCTGCCAGGCAGCGACCTCCTCCGAGGTGCGGTAGCGGGTCGCGTCGTCGGCGTTGGTGTGCGCCTCCAGCCGCTAGGTGACCGCCTCGACCAGCACCGGGCCGCGACCCGACCGCGCGTGCTCGACCGCCGCGCGCAGCACACCGTGCACCGCAGGCGCATCGTTGCCGTCCACCAGGCGACCAGTGATCCCATGGCCCACCGCCTTGTGTGCCAGCGTCGGTGCCGCGGACTGCTGGGCCAGCGGCACCGAAATCGCATAGCCGTTGTTCTGTACCAGGAACACCACTGGCGCGTTCAGCACCCCGGCGAAGTTCAGCGCCTCGTGGAAGTCGCCCTCGCTGGTACCGCCGTCGCCGATCAGGGCAAGCGCCACGACGTCCTCCGCCGCCCACCGATCCGAGGCCGCGCGCAGGCGGGCGGCGTGGGCCAGGCCCACCGCATGGCAGGCCTGGGTGGCCAGCGGAGTCGACAGCGGCGCGATCCGGTGCTCCCGCGGGTCGTAGCCGCTGTGCGCGTTCCCGCGCATCAGCGTCAGCGCGTCCACCGGGCGCACACCCCTCGATACCACCGCCAGCGTGTCGCGGTAGCTGGGGAACAGCCAGTCCGACTCCCGCAGCACCATGGCCGCGGCGATCTGGCATGCTTCCTGGCCGGTGGACGCCGGGTACACGGCGAGGCGGCCCTGCCTGGCCAGGGTCGTGGCCTGCTGGTTGAAGCGCCGTCCCAGCACCAGGCGGTGGTACAGGACGCGCAGCAGATCGGTGTCGACCTTCCCCGCAGCCTCCGTGCCGAGGACCCGGACCGGCTCGGGGTCGGGCAGGAGCGGAGCCGGGTCACGACGCGGACCGTGGGAGCTCGGCGGCCCGACGAGGCCGGGCGCGGTGCTGTCGTCGAGGATTGTCATGGTCCACCTTCGGCAGTTGGTGGCGGAAAGGGCTCGGGGACGCCGGTCAGATCTACGCCGCCGTTGACCGGCTGCTGATGCAGGTCGGAACCGTCCGTGGGCTGGCGGGCGAACTGGGGAGGACTCGTCCAGCAGCGAACCTGGTCGGTCTCGCGGAAGTGGAGCGCCGGTGCACGATCACCAGTAAGGTCCGCTTGGCCAGCGCGATCCTCGATGCGTGCTGACTCGCGGTCTCGGGCTCCGGACTTCGGGCTCCGGGCTCCGGGCTCCGGACATCGAGCTCCGGGCTCCGAGTCGAGGTGCGGGACCTGAGCAACAGCCTGGCCAGGACGAGGGGGGCTTCTCACCGTCCAGGTGAGCCGCCCAGGCCAGGCCCGACGATCAGGAAGCGAGGTGCGGGGAGCCGTGGCCTCGCTTGAGCTGTCCCGGTTCGCCGGCTTGCCCGGTTCGGGCGCCGTCCGTGGCCACGATCCTCCTCCGCTCAACTTCTTGGCTCTGGTTCTCTGATTTTCCACCCCCCGTCGGCAGCTGGATCGTGTCCATAATCACCTTGATAGTCATCGCGCGGGCCCCGACCCGGCATTAATGCATGGAGCGCGCCGCGCATCAGGTAGAAATACTTTCGTAGGTCGACTCGCCGAAGAGGCGGGGGTAGCGAGTCTGACGTAACCCTGGAAAACCGACCCCGGGGGCTTGAGGTGATTATCATCTCACCCGGCGACGGGAGTGAATCTGCCTGGTCAGGGCCGTGCGGGCCCGATCCTCGCCGAGTCGGGCCCCGGCGGGCGTGACGTGCGCAGCGCGACGCTCACCGAACGAGCCGGCCAGCACCGCTCGCCGCAGCAGTACCCGGCTGTTCCGATGCCATGTTTGTCGGTTGAATTTCCCTGGACATCGGTTCTCCGCTGTGACCAGCATCTCGTGGGAGCCCGCCGAAAGTGCCTTCGACGGCTGTTACGTTGCTCTCCGAGCTCAGGCCAAGTTTTTATTGGTTGAGCCAGGCGAGTTGATCCCCTCGACACGCCGTTCGAACGGTGGTCGCCTGTTGACTGATGCTTGCGTTCCGGGAATGCCCATTATGGGCCCCGCCAGGCCCGGGGGGACGGGAGGCTCGAGTTCGTCTTCGCCCACAGCTCAGCGGCAGCTTGATCTGCGCGGCGTCCCGCCCCGCCACGAGTGCCTCCTCGACCTGGTTCGCCTGCGACGGCACCTGGTCCAAGACCACCAGCTGATCGAGCCCCTCCCCCGCAACCGCCCGCTCCCCGCCGCAAGCAGCCGATCCGCCACGATCAGTCGCGGAACGTGGCGGTAGCCGAGCCCGGCCGGTCCCGGCCGGGCTCTCGGGCCGTTGAAGGACCGGTGCCCGACGCACCGACGTCATTGTCAGCCGAATGTAAGGTTCGTTCCCGAGTCAGGCCGGCGCTCCGGGACAGGAACAGGAAGATGACAGGCGACGCGGAGTCGGCGCCCCGGGCAGGGAGCGATCCACGGGCAGTACCCGGCACGCAGGGTCCCCGGCACGCACGTTCGGGACGGGACCGCAGCAGTCCGCGTCAGTCCGGTCCGCCCAGGCCCGTCTCGAATACCCAGGGCCGTCCCCGAACAGTCGAGAGGAGCATCATGCGTGTCCTACTGGTTCATCCCAGCGCGCTGATGTACTCGAAGATCTTTCTACGGCTCGAACCGCTGGGGCTGGAACGGGTGGCGGCCGCGCTGCTCGCCGCGGGCCACGAGGTGAGCATGATCGATCTTCAGGTGGAGAAACCGGCCACCTACGCGCGCCGCCTGCGAGAGTGTCGTCCCGACGCGGTGATGTTCGGGGTGAACTACCTCGCGAACGTCCCCGAGGTCATCGAGCTCGCGCACCGGGCGAAGCGGGAGCTGCCCGGCTGCCTGGTCGTGGCCGGCGGCCACAGCGTCTCCTTCATCGCCGAGCACCTGCTGAAGCAGGGCGACGGCGCACTCGATGTGGTCGCGCGCGGCGAGGGCGAAGTGGTCGCCCCGCGCATCCTCGAGGCCGACCGCGCCCGTCTCGCCGACGTCCCGGGCGCGGTCACCGCCGACGGGGCGGGCCCGATCCCGGCCCTGCTACCCAGCCTCGACGAGCCGCTGCCGGCCCGCCATCTGCTGGCCCACCGCCGCCGCTACTTCATCGGGGAGCTGGACCCGTGCGCATCGGTCGAGTTCACCCGCGGCTGCCCATGGGACTGCTCCTTCTGCAGCGCCTGGACCTTCTACGGCCGCAGCTACCGCCGCCTCTCCCCGGACGCGGCCGGCGAGGAACTGTCCGCCATCCGGGAACCGAACGTCTTCATCGTCGATGACGTCGCCTTCATCAGGCCCGAACACGGCATGGCCATCGCCGATCAGGTCGAACGCCGAGGGATTCGCAAACGGTACTATCTGGAAACCCGTAGCGACGTCCTGCTGCGCCATCCCGAGGTGTTCGAGCGATGGCGCCGCCTCGGCCTCGAATACATGTTTCTGGGCATGGAGGCCCTCGACGCGGACGGCTTGGACCTCTACCACAAGCGGATCTCCCCGGACGAGAACATCCGCGCCCTCGAAGTCGCCCGAAAGATCGGCATCACGGTCGCGGTGAACCTCATCGCCGACCCGGACTGGGACGAGAAGCAGTTCCGTCTCGTCCGCGAATGGGCGTTGTCGGTGCCGGAAATCGTGCATCTCACGGTGTGCACCCCCTACCCGGGTACGGAGATCTGGCACACCCAGTCCCGGCGGCTCACCACCCTGGACTACCGGCTGTTCGACATCCAGCACGCCGTCGTCCCCACCCGGCTTCCCCTCGACCGCTTCTACCGCGAGCTCGTCTCCACCCAGGCGGTCCTCAACCGCAAACACCTCGGCGCGAAGACGCTTGCCGCGACCGCCCGGATCGTCACCGCGAACCTGGCGCACGGCCAGACGAACTTCCCACGGATGCTCTGGAAGTTCCCCCGGGTCTACAATGCCGACCGGCTGTACGCCGAGCACCAGCATCCCGCCCGCTACCGGCTGCCGGAGCCCGTCCCCGCGGCCATGACCCCGCGGCGGCGCGAGCTGTACGTCCATCAGCCCGCCGCACGCCACCCGGTGGCGAGCCGGGAACGGGAGAGGACTGATCCATGACGACCCGAACGAAACCGGTACGGGTCCCGGCCGGTGCGGGCGCTCATCGCACCCGTTTCAGGACACTCGCATAGTTGGCGACCGCCAGGCCACCCATGTTGAACACCCCGGCGACGGTGGCCCCGGGGATCTGCATCGCCCCGGCGTTGCCGGTGAGCTGCAGCACCGCCATCACATGCTGGGACACCCCGGTGGCACCAACCGGATGGCCCTTGGCCTTCAACCCCCCGGAGGGGTTGACCGGCAGCGTGCCGTCCCGGTCCACGACCCCACCGAGGATGACCTGACCCCCGCCGCCGGGCGAGCACAACCCGACGACCTCGTACTCCAGCAGCTCCGCGATGGTGAAACAGTCGTGGAGTTCCAGCAGGTGCAGGTCGGACAGCCGCGCCCGGGCCTGCCCCAACGCCGCCTGCCAGGCCCAGTGCGCGGCGGCGAACGCCAGCGGATGACGCCGCGCGGCCGGCAGGAAATCGCTGGCCTGCGCCAGGGCACGGATCCGCACCGCCGGGGTACGCGGCGCACTACCCGGCGCGGCCAGCACCACCGCGGCGGCACCATCCGAGACCGGGCAGCAGTCCGTGCGCCGCAGCGGGCCCGCGACCATCGGATTACGCGGACCGACCGTGCTACAGAACTCGAAGCCGAGATCGGAACGCAGATGGGCGTACGGGTTCACCACCCCGTTACGGTGGTTCTTCGCCGCGATCCGTGCCAGCGCGTCACTGTGATCACCGTACTTGGTGAAGTAGGCCTCGGTGACATCGGCAAACAACCGCGCGAACCCGGCACCGGACAACCCGCCGGCATGCTCGTAGTCGGCACCCAGCAAAGCCCCGCCGACAGCCTCGGCCGGCGCGTGGGTCATCTTCTCCGCCCCGACCACCAGCACCCGGCGCGCCTGCCCGGACTGGATCGCCCGCACCCCGCACAGCAGCGCGGCCGACCCGCTCGCACACGCGTTCTCCACCCGGGTCGCCGGGGTGAACAGCAGATCGTCATCGGCCTCCAGGACCAGCGAGGAAGGAAACGCCAACGGCTGCAACCCCGCGTTGTAGGTACCGAGAACAATTTCGTCGATCTCCCGCGGGCGCAGGCCCGCCGACGCGATCGCCTCCCGCGCGGCGGCGACGATCAGCGGCTCCAGAGTCTCCTCGGGCAGACGGCCAAACGGGGTATGACCCCAGCCCACGATCTCCACATCATCGTGGTCCACATCCGGTCCCTTCAACGCTCAGACACCCTTCACTGCTGAGACACCCCGGCAGGTCCGCCCGCCACGCCGGCACCAGGCTTCGTGCCCACCCGAGCCAGCCGTACCGGTGTCACCTTCTGCACGTCGTCGGCTGTGACGCCCGGCGCCGTCTCCACCAGCACCAGACCATCGAAGGTCACGTCGATGACGGCGAGGTCGGTGATGATGCGCTGCACGACACCCGTGCCGGTCAGCGGGAGCGTGTTCTCGGGCAGGATCTTCGGCGATCCGTCCTTGGCGCAGTGCTCCATCAGAACGATCACGCGGCGGGCGCCGTGGACCAGGTCCATCGCGCCCCCCATGCCCTTGACCAGCTTGCCGGGCACCACCCAGTTCGACAGGTCCCCGCGCTCGCTGACCTGCATGGCGCCGAGGATCGCCGCATCGATCTTCCCCCCACGGATCATCCCGAAACTGGTGGCGGAGTCGAAGAAGCTTGCTCCCGTCGCGGTCGTCACCGTCTCCTTGCCGGCGTTGATGAGATCCGGGTCCTCCTCGCCGGCGACCGGGTAGGGGCCCAGGCCGAGGATGCCGTTCTCACTCTGCAACACGATCTCCACGCCGTCGGGCACGTGGTTGGGAACCAGCGTCGGCAGACCGATGCCGAGGTTGACGTAGTCCCCGTCGTTGAGTTCCGCCGCCGCACGGGCGGCCATGTCGTCCCGGGACCAAGGCATGTCAGGCACCTCCTGCAGCAATCGTGACGGCACGCAGGGTGAGCCGCTCGATCCCCTTGTCCGCGGCCTGGTCGGGCGTCAACGCCACCACCCGCTGCACGAAGACTCCGGGCAGGTGGATCTCGTCGGGCTCCAGCGCACCCGGCTCGACGAGTTCCTCCACTTCCGCGATCGTCACCCTCCCGGCCATGGCGCAGAGCGGGTTGAAGTTGCGGGCGGCCTTGCGGAAAACCAGGTTGCCGTGCCGGTCACCACGCCGGGCCCGCACCAGGACGAAGTCCGGCCGCAGCGCCGTCTCCCGCACGAAGACCTGCGGCACCCCGTCGACCTCGAAGACCTCGGTCAGCTTGGGCTGCGAGGCCAGCGCCACCTCACCCGAGGCGTCGTACCTGATCGGCAGCCCGCCGTCGGCGACCTGCGTGCCGACGCCGGTGCGGGTGTAGAACGCGGCGATCCCGGCTCCACCGGCGCGCAACCGCTCCGCCAGCGTCCCCTGCGGGTTGAACTCGATCTCGACCTTCCCGGAGAGGTACTGCCGTTCCAGTTCCTTGTTCTCCCCCACGTACGACGCCACCAGAAGGCGGATCCGCCCGCCCTCCAGCAGCAGCGAGTTACCCACACCCGGGATCCCGCAGTTGTTGGAAATGACGGTCAGGTCCGAGGCCCCCTGTTCGGCGAGCGCGGCAAGGAGCACCGACGGGATACCGCAGACCCCGAAGCCACCACTCGCCACGCTGGCCCCGACCGGGATGTCGGCGACCGCCTCCTGCGCCGACGCCACAACCTTGTCCATCTCACCCCTCCTTCAGCAGGGCCCGGCGCAGCAGAACCGTCTCGGGCGGCGCATTGGCCGGGATGGTGGTCAGCACAAGCTGGGCTCCGTCACGAGGTGCCTCCCCCTCGCCATGCCAGAACGCCTCGGGAAGGACGACAGCCCGCGTGACATCGCCGGCCACGTCAACCGAGGAGTCGAATCGCACCGCCAGCGTCCAGTCGAAGTGCCCGGCCACATTGGTCAGCGAGGTATAGCCACCCGCCTGCTCCGGGGACTCCAGCGTGGCGGAGTCCCCGGAGCGGGCCCGGGCATCAAGGAGCAGCAGTCCCAGCGGCGGCGACCCCAGGCGCCCCAGCCATTCGGCGAGGTACATGGAGGCGCTGTCGACGTGGTCCTCGCTCACCTCGTCCAGCCCCGTACCGGCCCGGTCGTGTGCCCGCAGCAACCACCTCGCGGGCGACGGCACCGACAGCACGACCCGTCGCCGGGTCGAGTCCGCCAGCGTGCGCATGGTCAGAACCAACCGCTCGACGGCGGGCTCGTCACCGAGCAGGGTGCGTAACGCGTAGCCCGTGCGGCTACGCTTCCCTAGGGCGCTCACCAGGTCAGGCGTCGCCGCGAGATACGCGTCGTAGAACACCTCGGCATTGATGAACACCGCATCCGGGTCCAGCAGGGCATGGACCTGGGCGACGTGCCCGGTCAGGGCGGCGAGGTCACCCCAGGGGATCTCGCTGCCCTGCCGTAGCACTGCCGTCGCGTAGGCATCATGGTCGATCACCAGCGCCCGGCCGCCGGGCGCGGCAGCGAGCAGGGCAGTGAGAGAAGACATTCAGTGCTCCTTGAACCTCAGGGCTCTGTGAACCTCAGGCGAGACGGAACCTCAGGCGAGACGGAACCTCAGGCGAGACGCTTGACGTCCTCGCCGTGCCTGTCCTCCAGCTCCCGCACGCGCGCCTCCAGCGCCGCGATCTTCAGCTCCCGGCGGTCCGGGATCACGATGATCGGCAGTTCCTTCAGTGGCGCCTTGACCCGCTGGGGACCGTCGATGGTGAACACCGTGGCGGTGAGGTCGTTGGTGTCGTCGCCCCAGGAGCCGTAGTAGAGGAGGTCCTTCGGCGGCTCCTCGGTGACGAAATCCTTGACGAACTCCGCGTAGGGCTTGCCGCGCGTCAGGCGCGTCTGGCGGACCCGCTCGCGGGCCTGCCTGGTGCCCTCGGCGTCGAGCCGGAAGGTGATCGGGTCATAGCGGACACCGAAGATCTCCTCGGCGACCTTCTGGCTGATCCGGCCGAGCTCGGCATCGCGCACCACCGACTCAGGCAGACGCTCCAGCGGGTCACCGTACCCACCACCGGCACCCTGGGAGATCATGTAGAGCTCTCCGTCCTTGGCGCGGTCGTACTGCAGACCCATGTGATAGGTCGAGTACTTCCCATCCGGGAACGGACGCTCGTTCATGACCTTCTCAATCGAGAGGTCGAACTTCTTGTTGTCCCGGCGAATGTGCTCGTAGACATTCGTGCCCTTGACCATCGCCAGCGGGTAGGTGCCGCAGCCGTAGCCCCCGAACATGCCGTAGATGGACGAGAACTTCGCTCCGGAGGTCACCGTCATGAAGCCCCACTCCGGCGTGCCCTCGGCGGCCACGATCATCTCGTAGCCCATGCCGCCGGTGAACTTGCCGAAGCCCATGTTGTCGCGGACCAGGCGCTTGGCCACCAGCTGCATGAAGGGCACCTCCTCCTCCATGACCTCCTGCTCGGCCGTGTCGGCCATGGCGCAGAAGAGCGGCGAGACGGCGTCCTCACCGTCCCGGAAGGGCTTGGCTCCCCCGGGCATGCCGTTGAGGTCGGCACACAGGTTGCCGACCATGTCGCCGTGCTTGGTGACACCGCCCCACAGGAACGTGTTGATCTGGTTGAACCAGTTAGCCACGATGTTCGAGTACTTGTGCGGCGTGGAGAACGACATCTTTCCGTAGAGCGCCTGCATCATCGAGAAGCCTCGGAACGAGGCCTGCAACGACTGCCCCATCGGGGCGTCATAGGACGCGTCGGCCCAGGTGCCCTCGTCGGAAATGATCTCGATGCAGCTCATCGCCGCCGTGCAGCGCGGCAGGTCTGGCCACCAGAACGCCAGGATCGCCTGCATCATCATCGACTTCACCGAGCACAGCGGAGAGTTGATCGCCCGGTTGATGATCTCCGGTCCGGTGCCACGCAGGTCGACGGTCATCTTGTCGCCCTTGACGTGGATCTTGCAGGCGATCTTGATGAGGATGTTCTCTTTCAGCGTCGAATCCATGAACTGGTTGAAGGAGTACGTGCCGTCGGGAAGCTCGGAGATCCGGCGGCGGACCTCGGCGTCGACGTCCTCGACGGTGACCCGCAGGGCCGCCACGAACGTGTCGACGCCAACCTCGTCGATGACCTTGTCGATGCGCTCCATGATCTTGCGCACCGCGGTGATCTTCACCTTCAGGTCGGCCAGCTGCAGCTTGGGGTCGCGCACCGAGTGCTGGAGGAAGGTCAGCAGGTCTCGGCGCAGATGACCACGCTCGACAATCTTGAACGGGCTCATCCGGAGGCCGTCGTCGAACGGGGTCTCCGAGCCTGACGGCATGCCGCCCGGCTCGCAGGCGCCGTTCTCGCCTTCGTGGATGGTCGCCGCCACCCACGCGATGATCTCGCCCCCACGTATGATCGGCATGATCATCGACTGGTCGGTGTTGTGGACGTTGCCGAACCGGGCGTCGTTGTGGATGAATCCGTCGCCCTCGTGGATGCCGACGGTCGGCTCGTCCTTCCAGCACTTCACAATGTACCGGATCGGGTAGTGCAGGATCGCGGAGAACGCGATCACCCCGTGGCAGGAGAGGTAGGAGACGTCCCCGGCCGCGGTGTAGATCGCGGCCGTCAGGTCACCCCACTTCGCCCCGGGTGCGGCACCCTGTGCCTCGCACATCTCGTAGCCCTCGTCGAGCGCACCGGCAATCCGCTTGCGGATCCGCTCGACCACCAGCCGGTCGACACCGGCGGCGATCGCCGTCTCCTCCCGCGACGTCCGTTCCTGGATGGAGTGGTCACGCATGATCACTGGGTCGGGACCGAGGAAGAGAGTGGTCTCGTCCATGAACTGGTCGACCCACTCCCGCTCCTGGGGCGTGAGGGTGCTCTGCTCGGTGGCCTGCTCCTGCGTGGCGCTGTCGTCCGTGACAGTCATCGTCTTCTCCCTGGTGCGCTCGACGGTGTACTCGATCAGTCCTGCAGGAACCAGACGGCGCCCTGCACCGTCGGCTCCAGACGCCAGCCCGGCTCGACGAGGTAGGTGGTGTTCTCGGTGGTGACGATCGCGGGACCGGGGATCACCCGCTCGTGCGACAGCGCGGTCTGGTCGTAGACCGGCGTCTCGATCGAGTCGTCCTGGCCGATAAAGTAGACCTTGCGGTGCGACACCTCGGTCGGCACCGTGCGCTCGCCGCCGGCCTCCAGCGAGTCGAAGTTGACGACGTCGCCGTCGACATAGGAGGCCACCCGCACGGTCCCCACCCGGATCCCGGCTTCGGGTGCCGCGCTGCTGGCGCCGAACCGGTGACTGTAGACATCACCGAAGGTGCGGATCATGTGCAGTACGTCGCCGACACCGTTCATCCGGTTGATGTCGAGGGCGACAGCCTGGGTGAGCAACTGGTTGCCGTAGCGCATGTCCAGTTCCAGGCGGTACTTCACGTCTTCGGCCGCGAAGCCCTGACGCACCAGGTCCTCCCGGCCCCGGGCCTCGAGTTCCTCGACGATCGCGTTGAACTCCTCGTACTTGTCGTACAGCGACCGGGAGGTGGCGTTGTACATCGTGATGTGCACGCCGCGCTCGTGGAAGTGCAGCTGCTTCATGTTGCCGGCGCCGCAGGCGGAGAACACCGACGAGAACGGCGGGGCCAGGATCTGCTTGATGCCGGCATGGCGAGCAATACCGCAGGCGTGCAGCGGACCGTTGCCGCCGTAGGCGAGCATCGTGAAGTCCTCCGGCAAGTAGCCGCGCACCCGCAGCTCCTTGCCGATGCCGATCGCCATCTGCTCGTCGACGCCATCCTTGATCGCGCGGGCGATGTCGAGAACGTCCATGTCGAGCTGGTCGCACAGGTTCTCTTCGACGGCGAACCGGGAGCGATTCGGGTTGAGCTTGATGTAGCCGTTGGCGTAGTTGTCCGGGTCCAGATAGCCGAGCAACAGGTCGGCGTCGGTCACCGTCGGGCGCAGTCCGCCGCGGTCGTAGCAGGCCGGGCCGGGGTTGGAGCCGGCCGACTCCGGGCCGATCTTGATGGAGTTGTGGATCCGGTCGTACGACGCGATGGAGCCGCCGCCGGCACCGAGCGTGTCGAGGTGCACCATCGGCACCGACACCAGCCAGCGGTCGATGGTCGGCAGGAAGTCATAGTGCTTCACGCCGCCCTCAGGCACCAGGCCGATGTCGAAGGACGTGCCGCCCATGTCGGTGGAGATCACATGGCCCAGGCCCGTCTCGTTCGACAGGTGCTCCGCGGCGCCGACGCCGGCGATCGGACCGGAGTGGATGGTCTGCAGGGCGTCGGTGGAGTTCATCTGCGCCATGCCACCGGAGTTGTGGATGACCAGCATCGGCTTGCCGTAGCCGGAGTCGCGCAGGTTGTTCGAGAGCTGGCTGAGCGCGTGAAACATGATCTCGTGCAGGAAGCCGTCCACGATGGTGGAGGTCGCCCGCACGTATTCGCCCTTGCGACCAGAGACCTGGTGGCCCAGCAGCAGCGGGATGGCACCCAGCTCGTGGGCCGGGAACTCGTCGAGAATGATCTCCTGGATCGCCAGCTCGTGCTCGGGATTCTCGGTGGCGTTGACCAGCGAAACCACCAGGGCCTCGGCGCCGGCATCCACCAGCTCACGGACCACCGTGCGGACGTCCTCGGGATCGAGCCTCGCCACGATCTTGCCGGCCGAGTTGACGCGTTCCTTGACCGAGCGGATCAGGTACCGCGGCACCAGCGGCTCGGGCCGTTCGGCTGCCGGGAGGTTCTGTTGCATCGAGTAGTCCAGGCCCTCGCCGTACCCCCGGCCGCGGGAGAGCGGGATGGTGTCCTCGAAGCCATGAGTGACGATCGCCCCCACCTTGGGTCCCTTGCGCTCGATGAGAGCGTTGGTGCCCAGGGTGGTGGCGTAGCGGACCGAGTCGACCTCGGTGAGCACGGTGCCGCGGTCCAGTCCGGCCCGGCTGCACGCCAGGTCGAGCGCCTCGTTGAAGCCCAGCGCCAGGTTGTGGTGCGTGGTCAGCGCCTTCGCCTCGACGTAGGTCTCGTCCCAAACGAAGAAGCAGTCGGTGAAGGTGCCGCCGATGTCGACGGAGATACGTTTCATTGTCTCGGTTCTTCCTGCGAGATCAGCGGATGTGGCCGGTCGCCTTGTGCATGGCGGTGTATTTCTGCGCGTCCTCGCCGGGCCCGTAGTTGTGGACCTGCTCGGGGTCGACGCCGCGTTCCTCCCACTGGGCGCGCAGCGCGGCGACGTCGATGACGAGATCGGCCGTCGGCGGGTGTCCCGGCGGCACGTATTCGGTCTCGATCTGGGTGGCGCAGCCGGGGCAGTAGAACTCCAGGATCCGGCAGTACGCCGGGTCCGGGGAAAAGGTGAACTCGTAGCGGTCGGGGTCGATGATCGGCTGGTGGATCTCCCGTGGGTCGCGGTCGTAGACCAGGCAGCCGAGCTTGTAGTTCCCGTGGGCAGACCAGATGTCGCGGCCGCACACCCGGCAGACCCATCGCTCGGTATCGAGATCGATGACCAGGTATTCGGTCATGGGGACCCGCATGATGACTTTCCTCTCGTGGCGGTCAGGGGATGCTCGGGGTGGTCAAGGAGGTCACTGGGTGTCGGTCAGCAGCAGGTCCCCCGAGGCGGTGACCCGGAACTGCCAGCCGGGCAGCACGCGAGCGGTGAAGAACGGACCCTCGACGATCACCGGGCCCTCGCCACTCCCACCGGGCGGCATCTCGGCGAGCACGAACACCGGCACCTTGTCGACCTGGTCGGGCGCGGAACGGACCAGGCGGGTCTCATTGCTCGTCACCCGGATCGCGGGCACGTCGGTGTCGGGAGCAACCTCGGGGTGCGGCAGCGCGGCCGTCACCGACAGTTGCAGGGAGACCTGCTTCCCGGGGAAGTCCACGGCGTCGCCGGACTGGTACGGCCTGGTCTCCACCGGCGACCCGTCGGTCTCCTCGATGGTGAGCAATACCTCGGTGCGGCAGTCGTCGAGGTCGTAGCCCTCCTGGAAAATGTCGCGCCTGGCCCGGGCGAGCATCTCGTCGTACGTCGCCGCGGTGCTTGCCGTGGTCGGCTCCGGCACGCCGACCTCGTAGGTCTTGCCGATGTCGGAGAAGGCAATGCCGAACGCGGAGAAGACCGCTGCCATCCGCGGGATCAGCACCTTCTTCACCCCTGCCGGACGAGCGGCACCGACGGCACTCATCGGGCCGGCGCCACCGAAGGCGACGAGGGTCGAGTTCTCCTGGATCAGGTGCGCGAAGGAGTGTGCCAGCGCCTCGAAGTAGGCCTGCTCCATCCGGATCAGCGACTCCTCCAGGCTGATGCCCAGCGGCTCGGCGATGGTCTCGGTGATGACCGCGGCCGAACGGTCGGCGTCGAGCCGGAAGGTGCCGTCGAGGTAGGTGCTGGCGTCGAGGATGCCGAGCAGCAGGTTGACGTCGGTGATCGTGGCTTCCTTGCCACCGAAGCCGAAGCAGGCCGGGCCGGGGGCCGCCCCCACACTGCGTGGCCCGACCGTGATCTGCCCGTCCACCACCGAGATCACCGAGGACCCGCCGACACCGGTCGAGTGCACGTTGCTCATCGGGTAGGAGATCGAGACGCCCTCGATGGTGCCGCGCTCATCGGCCGCCGCCGCACCGCCGCGGACGACCCCCACGTCGGTGGTGGTGCCGCCGATGTCCATCATCAGCGTGTGCTCGAGGCCGTACGTGCGAGCCAGCGCCGCCGTACCCTCCAAGCCGCCGCGCGGCCCGGAGGAGTACGTCTTCAGCGCCACCGCCTTGGCCACCCGCGAGGAGGCTCCGTCGTTGCGGTATACCAGCAGCGGGTTGAGCACCCTGTACGACTTCAGCCGCCGCTCCGCCGCGTACAGGAACCGCTCCATGGTCGGGTGCAGGAACGAGTTGAGCACGCACGACCACACCCGGCGCGGGTGGTCCCGGTCGCCGGCGAGGGACCACGAGTACAGGAGCGGGATCGAGCCGAGCAGGTGCCGCGGGAACTTGCGCAGCAACACGCTGCGTAGGCGACGCTCCTGTTCCGGCGACTCACCAGCCACCACCACCCGGGCGGCACCCAGGGTGGTGAGCTGGTTGATCCGCTGGACGACTTCGAAGTCGATCTCCTCATCGGTCGCGCCCATGTCGATGGTGAGCACCCGGTCGGCGATCAGGCCGTCGAAGAGGTCCTTCTCCGCTTCACGGCTGCGCATCTGCTCGAACAGGCCCGGCATCGTGCTGAGGATGCCGATCATCGGGCCCCGCCGCTCGACCAGGGCGTTGGTGCCCTGCGTGGTCGAGTAGCGGATGTGTTGCGTAGCGTGCAGCAGCTTCTCCGTGTTGGCCTCGCCGTAGAGGGCGGCCGAGGCCTTCTCGATCCCGTCGAAGAGGCACTCCGACAGGTCGTGCGGAGTAGTGAGGGTCTTGGTGTAGGTGAACTGGTCGCCATCCCAGACGCAGATGTCGGTAAGCGTGCCACCGTTGTCGATGTTGATCAGGGTGTCCATGACGCTCCTCGGTTCGTGACTCCCTGGGTTCCATGCGCAGGCCCCGTTGTTGGGACAACCCTGCTGGTGTCCCACCGGGTGTCGGTGTCCCAAAATTGGACACTCACTGCTCTTGGATGTGGCGTGGCTCTCAGCCACGATGTTCTTCCACGGGGCCATCCAGGACCCCCGAGGAGGTGCACATGCCGGACACCGCGAACCGCCTCTTACGGGTGGCCGCAGCCCGGGCAGACTTCCTGGAGTGCGGCCGCGCGGGTGCCGTCGGTGTCCCCGACGTGCTCGCGGCATCATGGGAACGCAGCCAGGCGGCCGGCGTCGACAGCGCACGGCCGCACAGCGACTACATCGACGACATCGACACCGGGTCCCGGCTGGTGCGCTGCGCACGCCCGGTGCTCACTCAGCTCGGCAACGACACCGCGGACCTCCCGCTGGTCATCGCCCTGACCGACCACAAGGCCAGGCTGGTTCAGCGCATCGACTTGTCATCGACGGTCGGGCGGTTGCTCGACAGGGTCGAATTCGCGCCAGGGTTCAACTACTCCGAGTCGATGATGGGCACCAACGGTGTGGGCACCGTGATCGAGGCCGGTCAGCCGGTCAGCATCGTCGGGCCGGAGCACTTCACCGAGCCCCTGCAATGCTTCGCCTGCACCGGCGCCCCGGTCATCGATCCTCTCACCGGCCGGGTAGAGGGAGTGCTGGACATCTCCACGCTCACCCAGACCTGGAGCCCGCTGATGCACACCTTGGTGAAGAGTGCCGCCAAGGACATCAGCCGCAACCTGTTGCTGGATCGCAGCCAGTCCCAGCAGGCCGTTTTCGAGACCTACCTGCGCGCCGAAGCCCGGGCGTCCCGGCAGGCCGTCTTCGCCTTCGGTGACTCGGTCTTCATCGCCAACGCCCCGGCCCAGCGCCTGTTCGACGCCAGCGAGCAGCTGACCCTGCGCGAGCACGCGACCTTCCTCATGAGCCGCCGCGACCGGGTGAGCGACACCCTGGTCCTGCCGGGGGGACGCATGGTCCACATCCGGGGCACCCGGATCCTGACCGGCTCCGAGGTGGCCGGCATGGTGGTGATCGCCGACCTCGTTGCCACGGAGAAGGCCGGATCGCCGGGCGACTTCACCGAGCAGGTGCTGCCACAGATCGCGGTCGCGACCCCGCAGACCTCCCGCATCGCCGGCGACCTGTACCGGCCGCACGAGACCATTACCGGTGGCCGGTCACCGGCGTGGGTACGCGCGTGCGACAAGCTGCGCGAAGCCCTCATGGCGGAGAAGCCGGCGATCGTGCTCGGTGAGACCGGCACCGGCAAGTTCACCCTGGTCGCCGAGATCTTCCACGCCTCGCACCCGGGCAGCCGAAGCGTGTCGATGGACGCCTCCCAGCTGACCATCGAGAACTCCGAGACCGACATCGACTCTCTGCTCGCGGGCAAGCCAGAGCCGACCCTCTACATCGTCCGCAATGTCGACCAGGCCAGCACCGAAGGAGTCGAACAGCTCGACGCGTTCTTCACTGCGATCAGCCGGCTCGACGGCACCACCTCATTCGTTGCGACCCTGTCGGACTCCTCGCTGGACTCCGACCTGCCGTTCCACGCACTCCTCGGCCACTTCGAGGTAGCAATCACCGTGCCGCCGCTGCGATGCCGTACCGATGACCTCTCCACCATCACCTCGTCGGTCCTGCGCGGCATAGCCCCCAACCGCAAGGTGCGGCTCAGTCCAGCCGCCGAACGGATCATCGCGCGCTACTCCTGGCCACGCAACGTCTCCCAGCTGCGCGAGGCCCTCGAACACGCGCTGCGGCGGCGACCGGTCGGGGAGATCCAGGCCCAGGACCTGCCGGCGTACTGCCAGACCACCTCGCGGCACGTGCTCACCCCGCTGGAGGCAGCTGAGCGGGACACGATTGTCGCCGCCCTCCAAGAGACCGAGGGCAACCGAATGCTGGCGGCCGCCAGGCTCGGGATGTCGCGGTCCGGCCTTTACCGCAAGCTGAAGGCCTACGGCATCACCGCCTGACGCGTCCCAGGTGGGGCGGATCGCCCTTGGCCCGGTCTGAACCAGGGCACGCCCCGCGCCGGCGGTCCGTACGAAGCGGAGAGTCGCGAAGCCGGTCCGGCGGTAGGCGGCCCGCCGGACCGGCGTCATCCGCTCCGAAAACGGTGATGCTGACCGGGCGCGAGACCGTTCCTGCCGATGGCGATCAGGCGATGTTGGAAGGCCGGACCAGGCCCTCCGCGAGATCCCCGAATCCGGGAGCAATCACGGCGCCCGGGTTGCCGATGACCTCCTCGACAACCAGGGTTTCCGTTGTCAGCAAGAGCGCGGCGATCGACGCCGCGCTCTGCAGCGCGCAACGGGTGACTTTCACCGGGTCGATGACACCGAAGCCGGCCATGTCCCCGTATTCTGGGTCTTCGAAGTTAA
>NZ_CDWRCK010000046.1:10604-20704 GCF_977927595.1 Frankia sp. CcWB3 | reverse complement strand
ACACACCAGAACGGCGAACAACATCCACACCCAGCTCCAACACCAACCACTCACCGCAAGATCACGAATCTACGTGAATGTTTACCCCTCGGCATGGCCTGGCTGTCCCGGTCCGACGTCAAGGTGCGGATCGACGACGAGATCCGGGAGGCCGCGCTCGCCACCTCGACCACCCCGCGCCCGCCGGCCCCCGGTCGACCCGGCTTCCCTGGCGCGCCACCGGGCGGACCGGGCCCACGGATCGGGTACCCGGGCGCACCGAACGGCCCGAACGGGCCGGGGAGTCCCGCCATGCCGAGTGGTCCCGGAGCACCCGGTGGTCCGGTCAGCCGTCCGATGGGGGGATACCCACCACCGGTTGGGCCGGGCTGGGGTGGATTCCCGCCGGGCAACACTCCACCGCCGCGGTCGACCCCACCGCCGCGGCCGCTCGGCCCCGGGTACGGCGGACCGGGCGGCCCCGGCGACCAGACGTACCGGCCCGGTCCGGGGGGACCGGTGCACGGGATGGCGGGGGTACCACCGACCGCCACCCGCCAGGCCGGGCACCAGTCGAATCCGAACGCCCGTAACCGGACGCCGCTCATCATCGGAGCGGTCGCGTTCGTCGTCATCGTCGCCCTCACCGTCGGCATCGTGGCAGCGGTGACGAACTCGGGCGGCGGCAGCCGCGGCGGTGACCGCGGCGGTGACCGCGGCGGCGGCACGGCACGCCTCGCAACCGCCTACCGGGGAACGGCGCTGTCGGTGCAGGGCCTGAGCCCCTACAGTGTCGATGTCGATCCCGACGGCTCGCTGCTCGTCTCCAGCCTCGCGACGGACCGCATCCAGAAGATCACCCCTGCCGGGGCGGTCAGCGACCTCGCGGGCACCGGAGCCGGCGGGATCAGCGGCGACGGCGGCCCGGCCAGCGCGGCGCAGCTTGACGGGCCCGGATCGACCACCCGTGACAAGGCCGGCAACATCTACATCGGGGACGCGAAGAACAACCGGATCCGCAAGATCAGCCCAGCCGGGGTAATCACTACGATCGCCGGCACCGGTGACGCCGGTTACGGCGGCGCCGGCGGCCCGGCCACCGCAGCGAAGATCAACGGCCCGAACGATCTCCAGATGACCGACGACGGCACCCTCTACTTCGCCGACCTCGCCAGCGACACCATTCAGAAGGTGACCCCGGGCGGGATCATCACCACCGTCGCCGGGACCGGCGAGGAGGGCTTCTCGGGTGACGGCGGCCCGGCCACCCGGGCCAAGCTGAACGTGCCGTCGCTCACCGTCGGCCCGGACGGCCGGACGCTCTACCTCGCCGACTACCGCAACCACCGGATCCGCCGGGTCGACCCGAACGGCGTGATTACCACGATCGCCGGCACCGGCGTCGAAGGCTCCGGCGGCGAAGGCGGCCCAGCGGCCGCCGCCCAGTTCAAGAACCCGAGCTCGGTCGCGGTCGACGGCAGCGGCGCGCTCTACATCGCGGACAACGGCAACGACCGGGTGCGCCGCATCGATCCGAACGGCACCATCACGACCGTCGCCCAACCGGGCTAGGGTATCGCCGGTGACCTAGGGTATCGCCGGTGACACGGATGGTCGGACGACTCGTGACGACCATCGTCCACTCCCCGGACTCGTAGCAGCCGTGAGGACTGACCGTGGATGACGAGCCTGACCGACGATCGGTGTTACGGACCGCCGGAGCCGGCGGGCTCGGACTCGCCGCGCTCGGGCTCGGTGGCGGCCTGATGAGCGCCTGCCAGCAGGAGGACGCCCCCCACCCGACACCGACGGAGATCGACTGGCGCACGCTCGACGAACGGCTGATCGGTCCGCTGCTGCGACCGACCGATCCGGACTACGCCGTCGCCAGCATGCTGTTCAACCCGGCTTTCGACGCGGTACGCCCGCAGGCGGTGGTCCGTGCCATGTCTGCGGGGGACGTCACGGCCTGCATCGACTTCGCCCGCTCCACCGGGATACACCTCGTCGCGCGGGCCGGTGGCCACAGCTACGGGGGCTACTCGACGACGACCGGGCTGGTCGTGGACGTGACTGCGATGGCGTCGGTCCGGCCGGGGCCCGACGGCACCGCGCTGATCGGAGCCGGATCGCTGCTGATCGACGTCTACTCCGCACTCGCCGAGAACGGGCTGGCGCTGCCGGCCGGATCATGCCCGACCGTCGGCATCGCCGGGCTCGCCCTCGGCGGCGGCATCGGAGTGTTGAGCCGGCGCTACGGTCTGACCTGCGATCGGATGGTCTCCGCCGAGGTCGTGCTGGCCTCCGGGGAGACCGTGCGCACCGACGCCGACACCGAGCCGGACCTCTTCTGGTCGCTACGCGGCGCGGGCGGGGGCAACGTCGGCATCGTGACGTCGTTCACCTTCGCCACCCATCGGGCGACACCGTTGGTGCTGTTCACCTACCGCTGGCCCTGGGACGTGGCCGCGGACGTGCTCACCGCGTGGCAGGGCTGGATCGCCGACAGCGGCGGCGCGCCAGAGGACCTGTGGTCGACCTGCGTCATGACCTCGATGCCGACGACCGGGGTCACCGGCAGTCCGGCCCTGCGGGTGAGCGGCGTGCTCGCGGGCGGCGCCGACGACACGCGGATCACGTGGCTGCGGGATCGACTCGCCAACCTCGTCGCCGCCGTCGGCCGGAGGCCCTCGAGCACCTTCGTCGCCCAGCGTGGCCATCTCGAAACGATGCTGCTCGAGGCGGGCTGCGCGGGCAAAAGCGTTGACACGTGCCACCTGCGCGACCGGACGCCCGGAGGCACCCTGCCACGGGTGGCCCAACGGGCCGCCTCGGCGTTCCTCGCCGAACCGATGCCAGCCGGCGGGGTCGAGACGATGCTCGCCGCGCTCGAGCGACGCCAACGCACGCCCGGGGCCGGTCCGGGTAGCATAATCTTGGATTCCTGGGGCGGCGCGATCAACCGGGTCGGCCCGGGTGACACGGCGTTCGTGCACCGCGACACGCTCGCCAGCGCCCAGTTCGTCGCCGGGTACTCCGTCGACGCCTCCCCGGCGGACAAAGAGGCTAACCAGAGCTGGTTGCGATCCACGGTGGCGGCGACGGCGCCGTTCATGTCGTCGTCGGCGTACCAGAACTACATCGACCCGGACCTCACCACCTGGGCCGATGCGTACTACGGGGCGAACCTTCCACGGTTACGCCAGGTCAAGCGCGCCTACGACCCGGACAACCTGTTCCGCTTCGCGCAGAGCATCGCGCCGTCCTGAGCGGTCCCGGCGGTCCCGAGCGGGGGCTTCCCCGGCCAGGCCGGCCATTGCCCCGGGCAGCCACCCCGCGCCGGGAATCGAGGTCGACCGACCCGGGGTGGCATGCACTATTAGATCCGTTCACGTATCCGTTGCCTACTGCCCACCTATGGTCAGATCCCTGTCCATCCGCTGTCCCCCGGCCCCGCCACCGCGCAGTTCACTCACCGCTCCGGCGATTCATCTTGCGGCAACTACTCAAGGTGAGTACACACATGCTGTCGGTAACACACCGGCGTTGGTGTCCGTCTGGCCGTGTCGACTGGGTTTTCTGTGAGGTCCTCGATGAAAAGAATCTTCTGGCCGTATGGTGTCGGGTTGTTCGCCCTGTTCTTCGCGGTGACGGCACCGGGTAACGCCGCCGATGTAGTGCACAGCGCCGTCGGTGCGCTCGGTGGTGTGGCCGACGGACTGTCCACCTTCGTGTCCCAGGCGGCTACCTGACCGGAGCGACAGCACACCCGGAGTGTCCGGAACAGGAAATCCGGATCAGGAAAGCTGCCTAGCCAGCGGCCTGGTCACGGCCACGGTCCCACTCCAGTCCGAGATGTCGGATTCGACGACCCCCCACCGCGCTCCCTTGGCTGCGATGACCCGGCCGTCGCCGATGTACATCCCGACATGGCCCGGTGCCTCGGCGGTGCCGTCGGGGCCCGGGGTGAACAGCAGGTCCCCCGGCTGCGGATCGACGCCCGCGACCTGCGGGCCGAACCGCAGCTGGTCGGTCGTCACGCGGGGGAGCTCGATGCCGATGCGGCGATACGCCTCCCGGACCAGCGACGAGCAGTCCCAGGCCTCGGGACCGGTCGCACCCCAGACGTAGGGCTTGCCGATCTGCGACTGCATGAAGGCGACCATCGGGGCGACCGAACCAGCGGGGATGCCGACGCCGAGCTCCAAGGCGTCGCCGTACACCTGCGCCTGCGCGAGGATCGCGCGGACGTAGTTACGCGTCTCGGTGTACGGCGGAATGCCGGCGAAGGCAAGCACCGCACCCGCTCCCGCGTTGTACGCGGCCAGCATCTTCTCCTGGGCCGCGCCGGACACGGAGGCGACCGAGGCCGCCACCGCGCAGTCGTACCGGGCCGCCGCGGGGATCGCGTCGGCCGGGTTCCACACGTCGCCCTGCCCGTGGGACGCCCACGTCCCGGGCATGAACTGGGCGATCCCCATCGCGCCCACGGGTGACCGGGCCCGCGGGTTGAAACCCGACTCCTGGTGTAACTGGGCGGCCAGCAGGGCGGGAGTCACCTCGGCGCATCCGGCCGCGTTCGCCGCATCAATGATCGTCTGCAGGTACTCGGCCGGGATGCCGTCGGAGTTCCTGATGGTCCGGTTACCCCCGCCCTGATCCTGGATGAAGGGACCGGCGATGATCAGAATGAGGACGGAGACCAGCATGACAACGCCGCCGATGACGAGAGCCGCGCCCGCCCCCGTCCAGACCAGCCAGCGGGAACGCTTACGAGTGAAGCCGCGGGCCATCACGCCTCACCGGCCCGGTGCGTCGCCGGCGACGCTCGACAGATCCGCGCCGGCGACCCGCCACGTCCCGTCGGTCTGGCGCAGGAGAGTGAGCGCCGGGGTGGACAGCGCCACCACCGGGGCGGCGCCGCCCGCCGCCGTCTCGCGGCGCACGTTCAGCTGAAGCACCACCCGACCGGTGGCCGTCGTGTCGATCCCGCCCAGGGGCGTGGTCGCCAGCACGGTCACCCGCGAGTGGGTGCCCGCGGCGCGCACCTCCTGCCACGCCTGGCCGTCCTCGCCGGCAGCGGTTCCGGGCCCCCCGGCGCCCGAACCACCGAGGCCCGCACCCCCGGCGCCCAGGCTGGCCGCGAAGTCCTCGGTGAGGCAGTCGCGGGCCCGCTCGACACCGGCTGCCGGGCCGGGGTCCGTCCGGGCGTCGAAGGACTGCCAGCGCGTGAAGCAGTCGGCGGCTACCGCCGCCGGGTCCTTCCGGTCCACCTCGCCGGTGGGTAGCGCAGACGCGGTGGCCAGCGGCGGACCCGGCGCCTGACTCGCCCCGGGCGGTGGCCCCGTGGTGGCGGACGGGGCGGGAGACGGAGCGGGGGACGGATCGGCAGCACTGCCCGGCGCGCCGCATCCGGCCACGGTGCCCACGGTGAGCAGCAGTCCGACGGCCAGCCAGAACCGGGGCCTCACCGCGGCCGGCCGGAGCGAGGCGGCACCGAGGTGAGATCGCTCATTCCCGACCGTCCAGCCAGTCCCGCACCCGCCCCCGACGCACCCGCCACTGGTGACCGACCTTGCGGGCCGGGATGGCCCGTTCCGAAAGCAGCTTGAGGACGGTGCTCTCCGACAACCGCAACCAGGCGACCAGTTCATCGACGGTGAGCACTTCGTCGTCGTCGGAGGGTCGGGAGGGCGCACCACCGGCGGGCGTCGGCGCGAGCGGAGGGGGCGCGAACGGAGGCGCCGCGGCGGCGGGCGCCGGTGTGCTGCGGGAGGCGACGGTCGGTGGCATGCCGGTCGGGCGGGCCGAGGCCGTGCGGACCCGGCCGGATGCCGCCGGAGCGGACCGGGCCGGGGCCGAGCCGACCGGGGATTTCGCGGGCGTCGCGCCCTGCGGTGCGCCGGATCGCTGGGATGGCCGAGGCGTCGCCGTCGAGAAGCCGTCCTGCGCCACCGACGCTCCTTTCCCATCTGCCGCACGCACGGTGCCCGTGTAGTCCAGGCCGCCCCCAGCCCGCCGCGTCGCGGATCACAGCCGAACCGTCCGCCGAACCGTCCGCCGGTTCGTCCCCTCGATCCGGACGGCACATCTCCGGTTCCGGAAGGTACACCGACCCACCCAGGATGGGTAGCTTCGACCAGAGCTTGTCATACTCGAATGACTCGTGTTACATCGATCCGACCGCAGCCGAGCGCAGATAACAGTAAGTAACCTTAACTGGCACTAGCTAACCTTAGAAGGCCGGGAGGTCGACGGCGCGTGAGCGATGTGCCACAGGCACCGTACGGTGAGGAAGGCGACGCGCGGCCCGTTTCGCTCATTGGTGCCCGCATACCCTCGCCGGTCTCCCATCCCGACGGTCCGCCCATCCGAAACGATCAGTACATACGAGACGATCAGTACGTACGGGACGAAGCGGCAGGCACCGAAGACGTAGAGTCACCTCCCCATGCACGATCCGGGCGCCGACGACATCGACGGCGGGGCGGAACGGGCTCGCCGCAGCCACTCGACGAAGCGTGGCAGAGCGAGGCATTCCACCTCGATGATGCGACATCGGCGGCCCGTTCGGGTGCGGACCGTACAAACACGTCCGACGACATACCGCCATCGGTGCCGGGTACCAGGACCGAGGCACCCGGCACCGGGCCGGGCCGGGTGACCTCGGGCGCGGACACCAGCTCCCGGCGCACCCGCGGCGCCGCTGCCCGGCGCGCCGGCCGCCCGTCGGCGATTCCGCCCCGTAACCAGGCTGATCCCTCCCGCCGTCCAACCCGGCCGGCAGATCCCCGCGGTTCGACCCCGGTTCCCCCGGGCGCGGTGGAATCCTCGCAGGAGGTGAACACCGCGCCGGGTGGCAGCGCGTCAAGTGGCAGCGCGCCGGGTGGCAGCGCGTCAAGTGGCAGCGTGCCGGGTGGCAGCGTGCCGGGTGGCAGCGCGTCAGGCCGAGGCGTCAGCCCGGTTGCGCGTCCTGGTTCCCGTGGCGGCCCAACTGCGGTACCACCACACCCAACCGGGCCACTGCCGGCCCCGAACGGGCCGCGCGTCCGGCCGCCGCGCGCCTCCGCGCCCCGTCGTCCGCAGCCTCCGCGGCCGCCGCGGACGACACCGGCCGCGCCGACGGATGCGGCGTCGATCGGCGGCCCGAGCGATCCGCCGACGGCAACCGTTCCATCCACCGCGGCCGGCCGGCCAGCCCCGACCGGCCCGATCGAGGTAACCAGCCCGATCGAGGTAACCAGCCCCGGGGATCCGCAGGCCCCTCCCACGGACCATCCGGTCGTCTCCGAATCGTCCGTCCCGGGCCACATCTCCGCGGTGCCGGTCGCACCGCCGGTCGCCCGCTACACGCCGGCCGTGCCCGTCGCGCCCGTCTCGCCCGCCGCGGGCATGAAGCAGCTGACGGCTCCAGCACTCCCCACCGCGCAGCCGCAGCCGCAGCCGGACCCGGCGTCTCGATCCACCCGCAAGGCCGCGGCGGCAGGCGGCCAGACCGTCTCGCGTCGCCAGCCGTCGTCGGACGGTCGGCTGTGGCCGTGGCAGGAGCCGTGGGTCGGCGTGCGCGATCTCGAACCGTGGGAAGAGATTCCGGTACGGCTCTCTCTGCGCGACCGGGCCCGTATCCCGTTGCCCGGTTCATGGCGGATCGCGGTGACCTCGCTGTTCCCCTACTCCGGGACCACCACCCTTGCCGGAGTCGTCGGGCTGACCCTCGCCGGGGTGCGGGCGCAGCCGGTCCTCGCGGTCGATCTCTGGCCGGGGGAGTCTCCCGGGGGGGCGCCATCGTCGCCTGTGGGCACCGACACCGAGGACGAGGACGAACCACGCGGTGATCTGCTCGCGATCCGGGTCGGCGCGGCCGGAACGACGACGGTCGCCGACGTCGCCCGCCGGCAAGCCTCCGACAGTACGGTGACCGATCTACCCCTGATGATCAATGGTCGTCCCGCGGGCAGCACCAGGGACTTCGACGTGCTTCCCGTGCGACGCGGTGTTGGCGGAGGAGCCGACCGGCACGACGGTGACGGTTCCGGCGACGAGGCGTCCGCCGTCGTCCCCGCGGACGACACCGTCGCCCCGACCGGACTGCGGTCCGTGCTCGGCCTGCTCGCGCATTCCTATCCACTGGTGCTGGTCGACGCGCCGGCCGAGGCACCGCTGACGCCTACGGCGGTCCAGGCCGCGGACCTCATCATCCTCGTCACGCTCGCGACCGCCGCCGATCTGGAGGCGACGCTCACCAGACTGTGTACGTTGCGGGACGCGGCGGGTGGTGGCTCAGCCAGACACGGCGGGCCGATGATTGTGGCGGCCATGATCGCGCCATGCCGGGGCCGTCCCTCGCCCCGGACCCGCGCGGCGGCGGCCCGGCTCGGGAGGCAGGTCGACACGCTGATCCGGATCCCGTACGACGCCCGGCTCGACCCCAGCAGGCATACTCCGGTACGGATTCCTCGGCTACGCCGACGTACTCGCCGCGCCTACCTCCGGCTGGCCGCGGCTGCCGTGGAAGCCCTGTTCACTCTCGCGAAAGCCGAGGTCACGGCCGCTGCGGGCGCTGTCGATCAGCCGGGGGCCGCGGCTGGCGGCGCCGCGGAGGCGGTCACCGCCCGTGCAGATTCTGACGCTTCCGGCGGCCCACGAGCGACTACCGAGGATCACCGTGCGGCACAGGGCGTATCATTTGGCGACCTACGGTCACCAACGGCACCCACAAGGATCGCCGGACCGGATCGGCCGGGCGGCCCCCCGCCTGTGGGAAAGGAACCGAGATGATCCTGGACGCCGCCGCCGTCAAGGCGACCGTTGTCCTCGCCGAGATACAGGTCAACCCGGATGACTCCAAGGCGCCTGGCATCA
This sequence comes from Frankia sp. CcWB3, assembly GCF_977927595.1. NCBI lineage: Bacteria > Bacillati > Actinomycetota > Actinomycetes > Frankiales > Frankiaceae > Frankia > Frankia sp. CcWB3. Next base: position 11,863 of record NZ_CDWRCK010000046.1, on the reverse strand, counting down.
ATGCTCTGAAAGACCTGGTCAACGGCCTGGCGGCCTATGCGGTGGTCGCTGCAGTCGCCGCCGTGCTACTGGGTGGTATCGCATGGGCACTCGGCGAGCGGATGGGCCTCGAGCGCGCGTCGATGGTCGGCAAGAGCGGTGTGATCGCGGGCTTCGGTCTCGCATTCCTCGTCGGTGCCGCGGCAGCCTTCGTCAACTTCTTCCTTGCCACCGGCGCAACGGCCACCGCGCCCGACCCTAACCCGGCTGGCCAGCGTCAACCCGCCGTCGAGCTCACCGTTGCCGTTGACCCCGGCGTGGTCCATGACCCATCGTCAACGCTCTTCTGACCTGTTCCCCGGATACCAGCGGGCGGACATTGCGATGATGACCGTGCCGTCTTGTGAGGGGAGTGGGCGTTGGTAAGGAGTCGAAATGAAATAACTTGCGCGTTTCGAACCCTCCACAGGCCTGTGACCTGCGATGATGCTCTCGATCACGTATTTGTTACTTCATTACGTCCCCTAAGCCTTATGGAGTGGGCGGCCAGACGTCTGATCATCATCATCGTGACCACCGGCACGGTGAGTGTGATCGGCGGATTGGTCATCGGCCGTTACGTGGTTCCAGACAATGGTTCGAATGGCTCGGATACCGCGTCCGTCGCGCCGCAGACTTCTCCGAGCGATACCCCGCCCGGAGTGACGCCGACGCTGGCCCCCTCGCCGAAGCCGTCTAGCCAACCGGCCGACACCGCCACCCCCACCTCAGTCCCCGGTGTCCCCACCCGGATCAACGAGTTCGGTATCCCGGTCGGCTACCCCCGCACCGAAGCCGGCGCCGTCAGCGCCTGCGCCAACTACGTTTCTGCGTACGTAAAAGCTACCAATCGCGAGCCCACGCGCCTCAAGCAAATTTTTAGATCAATAGCAGATCCCTCGACTGCCAATCGACTCAGCCAACTTCTTATTGATGTCAATAATCAGACGGCAAAAAATTTTGGAGTTGCATCTGTAAACTCCCCCGACTTTCAATTGATTTATCGAACCCTCGGATATAAAGTTGAAAAATTTAATCCCAACGAGACAAAAGTATATATCTGGTCCAATGCAAGTGCCGGAATAATTGGTGGATCGCCGAACTACAAGCCTCGAAACTTCTGGGGAACCGACCTCTGTACGGTGAGCTGGAGTGGCACAGATTGGAAACTTTCTGACGCCACCGATGGCCCGGATGGAAGTCGAAATGAAATAACTTGCGCGTTTCGAACCCTCCACAGG